>NZ_CP075401.1 GCF_023035875.1 Borrelia puertoricensis | reverse complement strand
TAGTTTAGTTTTTAATAGTATAAAATACTAGTTAAGCTAATCTTAAAAATCTCATTCTGTACGATTTAGTTTTTATTTCTATGTCTATGCTCATAACACACTTTTTTAATTGATTCAAATACTTTCTCTTCAGGATCGTTTTCAATAAGAGGAGGTGGTCCTGAAGGAGAACTAGGAGGATTTAAAAACATAAAATAATTATCAAAAACATCAGTGAGTCTTTTCTCTATTTTATAATAATCTTTTGCATCTATATTAAGCTTTTCATCTCTACCCTCTATATTAAGTGGATTATCTTTGCCATATTTAATATGCTTAAGTAATTCTTTAACTTTTCCCTTATCATTCAGTTTTAATAAAAACCTTTTAATATATCCCTCTATTTTAGATACATCTCCTTGTAAATAAATATCAAAATGACTTGAACCACCCTTAGGTAATTCATTTTTTAACGCATTAACAAAAAAGTTAATGTATCAAACTCTTCTTTATTAAGCTTAAGATTATCTCTCCAATCTGACTTTAAATTAACATGCCCTAGATTTTGAAATAAATCACCTTTATTATCAGAATTTTTAAATAATTCACAACTTACAAAACAAATTATACAAAATATAAATACAATTCTATATATAAAATTTATCTTCTCTCTCACACACAAAATCCAACATCAACTTACTTTTTATAAAGTATATCTCATTATTACTGTTATTCAACAGAATAATAGAAAAACTTTATTTTTATTATTTAATATTAAGCTTATCTTTTAATCTATTTAATGCCTTATCATCCAATTTGAGTTTACTAATATTTAATGCACCAGAAATAGCTATTATCTCTTCATAAGACAACCTACACCCTTTTAAGATATGATTCTTAAAACTTTTAGTAGCAATAGGCACAAGCTTTTCAATAACATCAAGCAATATTTTGGCATATTCACTCATCTCTTTTGATGAATTTTCACTAACCTCTTTCGATTCATTTAATGCCAACCTTAATTTGATAAAATGAAAAAGATTATTTAAATCAATCTGCCAATACCATTCAGTATACAAGCTTAAAGGTAAAGCTATTCTAGAAACTTCTTTTGAAACATTACTATTTATCATATCTTGATATAACTTGTAACAAGTTTTTTGACTCTCTCTTAAATCACTTAACACATTCTTTGCAAAATTAGCTTCAATTTGATTACTCTCAATATTTTGTATTTTTAGATCCTCCTCTAAAGGCACATAAAACTCTTCTCTAAGAAAACTATATGAACCAGATACTTCATTAATCCTTGCTGTTCTATGTCTCATCCATTGCCTTGCAACAAATATAGGAGCCTTAATATAAAATGTAAAAACCACTTGTTCAAATGGACTTGTGTGCTCATTTCTAACTAAATAATCTATAAGTTCAGCATCTGTCCTCCTAATTCTCTCACCTCGATATGAAATCCTTGCTGCATTCAATATTCTCTCCTCACTACCCATATAATCAACAAGTTTGATAAAGCCTTTATCTAAAACCTTATATTCCTTATTTAATAAATCTTCTCTCTCAATATCAGTATTCAAAACAATTACACCTCAACACCTTAAAATAATTCACTAGTTATTCAATTTAAATCATTATATAGTTTTTAGAAACTTATTTAAATAAAATTAAAGAAGGTCCCTTATAAAGGAACTCTTCTTGAAAATACTAATATTATAAAATATTTAAATTTTTCAGTCTCTATCTTGAAAGATTACCTAGAGCAGACTTTGCCTCACTAATAAGTTCTTCTATTTCTTTTATCTTTGCCATTGCTTCAATTAACTTCACAGAAGAAGATTCTAGTTGTTCTAAAGAACTTTCCGCATTACTTCGTGCCTTTCTAGCTAGAAAATCACCATTCCCTCTTCTTGACCAGTAACTTCTACGTTTGTTATTTCTTAATCTGTCAGTAATAGCTTCTTTTAAAATCTTTTCAGAATCTTCAAAAAAATATTTTGCAGAACTTCTTTCATTAAGTCCAACCTCAACTTCATTCATAAGCCTCTCGAGATTAGACCTTTCATCATTTAACTTATTTTGCAATTGAGTTAACTTTCTTATCTTTTCTATATTTTCCTTACGCTTTTTGGTTAGTGATATTCTTTCACTCTGAATTTTTCCCATTATATCATAAAAATCAGCTCTTCCTCGCTCACATCTATCTTTAAGCTCAAGTGCATTCTTAATTAATTGCTGGAATCCAGAATCTCCAAGAGCACCTTTTACTTTTTCAATTTCTGCTTGTGCTTCTTTTTCGGATTCAGTACTTGGAACTAAATCTTTTTCTTCTATTTTTATTACTTCTTCTTGAGGATAGTATGGATACTCTTGCCTAAACACCTCAAATCCCGCATTAACAGGTTTTACTTCCATGTCTTGTTGTATTTCTACTCCTTCTTCAAGAGAATCTATAACAACTTCTTTTTGTTCCTGATTTCCTTGTTCATGGTTTAAATATTTATTATCTTTGCTTTCATCTAAAACCTTTTCCCTTACTTCATTTAATAAATCATTAAGGGCATTCATATCACATGATAACAAACATAATAATGCTAACATACATACTGATAAAATATTTCTCTTCATATCTCCCTCCTGGGATATTAGATTATTTAATTATTGAATCTCGATATTGAAATACAATAATTACTGACAAATGTACACCCTTTTATTTTAAATAACAAAAATAAATTCCATAAAACCTCAATTATTCTATTCTGTAATAATTAAAGGTAATTCAAAATTATTTTAATAAGTAAATTTATACAATAAAGAACAAAAATATAATCTTAATCTAAAACTTGTAATCAATCACATCCAATTTAAACTTAAAAAATAAATAATCAAAAAACAATTAACTAAAGTAAACATATCATTCAATAAAAACAAAAACTAAGAAACCTGGTTCCTACCTTTACTTTCAGAATAATTTTACTCACTTACTAATCAAAACTAATCTCATAATACTTACTTACACCTAATTAATATGGAACTGAATAAAAGTTACTGTCTTATCTTTAGTACAAATATCTATATAAATAAAGTCATTTGAGGAAAACGAATCTTATAAAAAGAATAGTTTTCCTCAAATGACTTTATTTAGTTATATATTTATTTTGTACTAGTTATTTATGTTAACTGTTAAAATTGCAGGTGTAATAGCATTTCAAGATTTATTTTATTATTTAATCGTTTAGTATATCTTCTAATTGCTATTAAAAATACTGTTGAAATTACTTTACAAGCACTAAAAACAGTTCTTGCGATAGATTAAATGTCTTAGAATTAGCACTAATAACAACACCATTAGCTGCATAAACAGATTTATCTTAACCTTTCTTAACATTAAACAAGATTGCTACAGGAACAAATAAACTAAATTAACTATAAGAGGTTAAAATACGGTTTGAAGATTCTCTGCATTACTACCGAACTATTCAACTTTTTAATTTCATTACAACTAATATAGAAGGCAGACTTAGAGATAAGTTTGCCTTCTAATCTTAATTTTAAGTAATGAATCTAACTATCTATTTTACTGCTGAGCTGCTGGTTTTGGGGATCTAGCTTTATCTATTTTTTCTTTTGCTTTCTCAAGAACATTCTTTTACTGCCTTCTTAATTATATCCTCTATTGATACCAATAACTTATTTACTGCACTTACTCCTACTGCTTGTACTACTTTGTCATCATCATTATTATTCGCAGCTAATTTACCATCCTTAACTAAAGAACGTAATGCTATACCTCCTGCTACAGCTGCTGCTTTAGCTACATCTTTTGCTAACTGACCTGTATCACTTCCTCCTCTTGCAAACTTTAGTGCACTTGTCTGTGCAGTTGCATCAACTGCTAGTGCTGCATCAGCATCACTTTCTTGTGACTTAACTATTGAAGCTAATATTTCTTCACCACTAACTGCTGCTACTATTGCTGCGGCTTTATCTCCCACAGCTGCTCCTGCATTAGCACCTGCAGCTAAGACTTTTACTCCATCTTTATTATCTGCATTACCTACTTTTACTGCTACATTTCCAGCTTCTGGCTTTGGAACACCTACCTTACCTGCTTCTTCTACAATTCCTTTCAATGCATTATATACTTTCTTTAATTCAACATCAGTTGGTGCTGTGCCTTGAGCATTACTTGCAGCCTCACCTACTGGTTTAGCATCACCGATATCTTTTAAAGAGTCCAAATGAGTTTTTAATGTGTTTAAAATAGACTTAGCAGAATCAACTGCACTTCTAATTATCTTGTTTAGCTCACCTTTATCAAGCTCTGTCTCTGACTTTTTTGCTATCTTTTCTAATTCTGTTGATGCGTCTCCAAGCTTAGCACCTAAGCTGTTAAAATACCCTCCTACATCCTCTTTCTTTGTAGTTGATTTAGCAGTAAAACCTAATGTACCAGAAAGTAGCTCTAAAAATGCATAAAAAGCATTCTTAGCACTTCTACCTACATCCATGAGAACAGAACTTAAACTGCTCCCTCCTGTAGCTGCCCCGCCACCATTAGCCGAATCAACCGACTGTTGTCCACTGCCACAACTAAGAAGTAAAAATAAAGTCAAAAATAACGCACATAAAGTAATTCTTTTCATTATCACGTGCCTCCTTTTTACCTCAGAAAGACTATATAAACACAAAAGGAAAACAATTCTTATGAAAAGAAAAGTTTTCCTCAAATGACTTTATTTAGTTATGTATATTGTTATTAAATTCTAACTAGTTTTTCTTAGCTTCAGAAGCCTGATTATCATTAGTTAAAGTAGTATCAGTAGGATTAATATTCATAGCATCTTTAATAGTTTTAAGGCCTGAGTCAATAGTATTTCTTATTGCTATTGTTAAAGTATCTAATGCTTTAGTAACTGCACTTATTGCTGCACCTTTAACTGCAGTAACAGCATCATCAGCAGCAGCACTAGGACCAGCAAATTTACCATTCTTAGCCATCGCTCGCAGTGCTATACCTCCTGCAATAGTAGCATCTTTAGGGGCAGCTCCAGCATTCTGAGAAGTAGCTAATTTAACAGCATCACCATCATCCTTAATCATAGCTTGTAAAATGTCAGCGCCAGTTACAGCCCCAACAGCTTTAGCAGCATCAGCTGCAACCTTTTTTGAATTGTTAACATCACCAACAGCTCCCGCACCAGTAGCAAATAATTTACCTGATTCACCATCCCCAGCAGCAGCGGTTCTTGCAGTAGAACCATCACTAGCCTTTTTATCATCCCCAGCATCGGAATTTCCTTTTTTTTCACCAAGTACCACATCTACAATTGATTTAATACCCTTTACTAGTTTATCGACTTCACTACCAGCAGCACCACCGTTATTCTGAGCAGCAACATTACCAAGCAGGTCATTACTATCAGTACCAATAGCCTCACTAGCAGTCTTAGCACCCTGGATTATTTGATCAAGAGTATTAGTAATTAGAGATTTTACAGCGGTATCAGTAGCCTCTGCATTAGGATTATTATCAGATTTCATGTCAGCAACAATTTTCTCAAGAGATGTCTTAGTAGATGAAAGAGTATCATGCATAGTCTTAAAATAGTTCCCAACATCAGATTTTTTAGTAGTAGTATTAAAACCTAAAACCCCTCCAACCATATCAGAAAGGGAAGTAAAAACATTTAAGAAATCATTACCTAAACTAATCACAGACTTTAAGAACCTACTCTGAGGATCTTCCATCTTAGTAGTACCACTGCCACAGCCAAGAAGTAAAAATAAAGTCAAAAATAACGCACATAAAGTAATTCTTTTCATTATCACGTGCCTCCTTATTACCTCAGGAAGTCAAGATATAAATAAAAGGAAAACAATTCTTATAAAAAGAAGAGTTTTCCTCAAATGACTTTATTTAGTTATGTATGTTTTATTGATAATTATTTATTATTACCTACCAATTGCTGTTTCTGCGGGTGTAGTAGAATCTACAGATTTATCTTCTTGTGTAACTGTAGCAAGAGCATCACTAATTGTCTTTAAACCACTATCAACAGTATTTCTTATTGCTATTATTAGAGTACTTAAAGTCTTACCAACAGCACTAGCAGTTGCCCCATTAACTGCATGAGCAGATTTTGCTTCATTCTTAGCAGCAAACTTACCATCTTTAGCCATTGCCCGAAGTGCAATACCAGCAGCAATAACAGCGTCTTTCTTTGCAGCATCTTTAATTTCTTTTTTGCCGTTAACAGCCGGAGCAATAGCAATCTCAGCAGCATCTGTAGCTTTTTCAATTCCATCAGTACTATTTGCAGTAGGATTTTCTGTGGATTTAGCAATAGCTTGCAAAATGTCAGCCCCGGTCACTGAACCAATACTAGCTGATGCCTTTGCAATATTTTCTTCTTTAGCATCATCTTTACCATTCGCATCAGCAAATAGATTACCAACATCCTTTTTATCATCCTCTCCTGTTTTAGTAGCACCTGCATCACCCTTATCTTTTAAAACCAAATCAACAATAGTTTTAATTCCTTTAACTAAGGAGATAACAGAGTCTTTGTCAGCAGGAGTAGCCCCATGTCCAGCCGAAGTAGCATTACCAATAGCATCGTTACCAGTAGCCCCAGTAGCAGCAGTCTTAGCCCCATCAGCGATCTTGTCTAATGTGTTAGTGATAAAGTTATCAACAACTTCCTTTATCTTTAGATAGTTACCATTCTTTTCAACTTGATCTTGTAATTTCTCTTTAACTGTGTTCATAGCTTTTTCAATAGAAGTGAAATAGTTACCAATATCAGATTTCTTAGTCTCAGCCTTAATACCAAAAGCCCCAGTAATCATATCAGAAAGAGAAGTAAAAACATCTAAGAACCCTTTACCTAAATTAGCAATAGAGTTTAAGAATGTGGTTTTAGGATCCTCAGCACTAGTAGTACCACTGCCACAACTAAGAAGTATAATAAAGAAGTAAAAGAAGTAAATAGAGAATAAAGGAACAAAAAAAGCTAAGAGAAGCAAACTCCTAGCTTATTATTTATAGACTTTATTTTATAAGAAAATAACGATTGATTAAAAAGTAATCATTATAATAGTTAATTAACTTGTTTATCCCTTAGGTGTTAGCGGGTTTAGAAGAAGTTGTAAGCTCATTAATTGAAGCTGTTACTGCAGCGTCTGCAGCTGTTAACAATGCATCAATTGCTGTGTTTAGTTCACCGAGCTCTTCCTTACCTTTACCTCCAGTATTATCATTTTTATCTATAGCTTTTTTTGCATCAGCATCAGAAGCATCTTCTTTACCAAGAGCTGCATTCTCACCTTTCAATTTGTCTAAGAATTTTTTACTTGATTGCTCAGCAGCAGTAACCTTTGCCTTAAGTGACTCAGGGAGTTTAGCTGACTGCTTTAATGATTTCAACTTGGTTTCTACAGTCAATATTACTTGAAACACCCCAGCAAGTAACGCTCCATTATGACCAGAATTGGTAGTATCAAGCTCATAAGAATCTTTAATTTTCGCTCCAATAGCTTTAGCAAGGTCATCAATAGACTTAACTAAAGAATGAACTTCTTTAACATCTTTAGCAAAAGCAACAGAATCTGTAATGTTCTTAGTTATTTTAGCTAGGTCAATAACAGAACCATCAGATTTAGCCACTTCATCATCTTTAAGATTTTTTCCTGAATTATTACAAGATAAGAGTAAAAATAAAGTCATTAATAACGCACATAAAGTAATTCTTTTCATTATCACGTGCCTCCTTATTACATCACAAGGGCAAAAATACAAACAAAAGGAAAACAATTCTCACAAAGATAAAAGTTTTCCTCAAATGACTTTATTTAGTTATGTATATTTTAATAATTATTTATTATTGCTGGCTACCGGTTGCTGAGTCTGCAGGTGTAGTAGAATCTAAAGATTTATCTTCTTGTGTAACTGTAGCAAGAGCATCACTAATTGTCTTTAAACCACTATCAACAGTATTTCTTATTGCTATTATTAGAGTCCTTAAAGTCTTACCAACAGCATTAGCTGCTATTCCATTGACTGCATTGGCAGATTTCTCTTCATTCTTAGCAGCAAATTTACCATCCTTAGCCATAGCTCTCAGTGCAATACCTGCAGCAATAACAGCGTCTTTCTTTGCTGAATCTTCTTTAATTTCCGTCTTGTTAACAGCAGGAACAATAGCGATCTCAGCTGCATCTTTGGCTTTTTCAATTCCATTAGCATTATCAACTTGAGGATCTTCTTTAGAGTTAGCAATAGCTTGTAAAATATCAGCACCAGTTACAGCTCCAATGCTAGCTGATGCCTTTGCAATATTTTCTTCTTTTGAACCATCTTTACCAGCATCATTAATAAAAAGATTACCAACGTCCTTTTTATCATCCCCTGTTTTATTAGCTCCTGCATCCCCCTCATCCTTTTTTAGAACCACTTCAACAATAGTCTTAATCCCTTTAACAAGAGAAACAACTGAATCCTTACTAGCAGGAGTAGCCCCATGTCCAGTTGCAGTAGCATTACCAATAACATCACCAGTAGCCCCTTTAGCAGCTTCCTTTGCTCCTGCTGCGATCTTGTCTAATGTGTTAGTGATAAAGGTATCAACAACTGTTTTAAGTTTTGAGTAATTCCCATTCTTAGCAACTTGATCTTGTAACTTCTTTTTAACAGATGTCATAGTTGTTTCAATAGAAGTGAAATAGTTACCAATGTCAGATTTCTTAGTCTCAGCATTAATGCCAAAAGCCCCAGTAACCATATCAGAAAGAGAAGTAAAAACATCTAAGAACCCTTTACCCAAATTAGCAATAGAGTTTAAGAATGTGATTTTAGGATCCTCAGCACTAGTACTGCCACTACCACAACTGAGAAGTAAAAATAAAGTCAAAAATAACGCACATAAAGTAATTCTTTTCATTATCACGTGCCTCCTTATTACATCACAAGGGCAAAAATACAAACAAAAGGAAAACAATTCTCACAAAGATAAAAGTTTTCCTCAAATGACTTTATTTAGTTATGTATATTGTTATTAATCCTTTATTGTTGTTGTCCAGTAGTTGCTGCTTCTGCAGGTGTAGTAAAATCTGCAGACTTATCTCCTTGTTTAACAGCTGCTAGAGCATCACTAATTGACTTTAAACCAGTATCAACAGTATTCCTAATAGCAATAATAAGAGTACTTAATGCTTTGCCTACAGCACTAGCAGCAACTCCTTTAGCAGACTCAGCTTCAGTCTTCTTTTCAGCAGTATCCTTAACAATAAATTTACCATCTTTAGCCATAGCTCTTAATGCTATTCCTGCTGCAATCACTGCATCTTTTTTGGATTCTGCAGTAGTAAGTTGATCATCATTAGCAGTAGAAGTACCCTTAGCTAAAGCCAAACCTGCTGCATCTTTCACTTCCTTAACTTTACCACCCTTCGTAGCATCAGCATTAGCAGCAGCAATAGCTTGTAATATGTCAGCCCCAGTTACCGCCCCTATTGATGCACTAGCAGCCGCTACATGTTTCTCTTCAGCACCCTTATCATCGGCAGTTTCAGCTCCAAATAACTTACCAATATTCTTTTTATCATCATCAGCTGGGGTAGTTTTATCTGCTTGTCCATTACCTTCTTTTATTACCAAATCAACAATTTGTTTAATCCCTTTAACAAGGTTCTTTACACTTTCTGCATCAGGACCATCACCAGCAGCATTAGATTTGACAACCTCACTAATAGCATTACCTGCAGCCCCAGTAGCAGCTGTCTTAGCTCCTTCAGCGATCTTGTCTAATGTGCCTGTAATAAAAGTATCAACAACTTCTTTTAATTTTGGATAGTTACCATTCTCTGCCACTACAATGTTTAATTTCTTTTTAACAGATGTCATAGTTTTTTCAATAGAAGTAAAATACTTACCAATATCAGATTTCTTAGTCTCAGCCTTAATACCCAAAGCTCCAGTAATCATATCAGAAAGGGAAGTAAAAACATCTAAGAACCCTTTACCCAAATTAGCAATAGAAGTTAAAAATGTGGCTTTAGGATCCTCCATCTTAGTAGTACCACTGCCACAACTAAGAAGTAAAAATAAGCAATCTAAATTATCATTAAATGATAAAACAAGATAAAAACAAGATATAAATATAAGTCTAAAAGACAAAAGTAATCAAAGGTATCATAAGAAGTATAACAAAGTAGTAAAGGAAATAAAGAAAGAAATAAAATAACAAAAAAAGCTAAGAGAAGCAAACTCTTAGCTTATTATTTATAGACTTTATTTTATAAGAAAATTACTATTAATTAAAAACTAATCTTATAATAATAATATATCTTTAGTTAGAGGATTTAACAGGACTTGTAAGCTCATTAATTGCAGATTCTACAATCTCTTTAGCGGCCTTTGATAAATCAGTAATTGCTGTGTTTAAATCATCAATCTCTTGTGCTCCTTTAGTTTTAGTTCCATGATTTTTAAGTATGGTTTGTTGTGTATGCTCTGCAGTAGCGTCATCTTTACAAAGATCATTGTCCTTTTTTACTTTTTCTAAAAATGCTGTACTTAAATTTTCAGCAGCACCAATTTTGGCCTTCAGTTCATCATAATCAAATTTTGACTTCAATGCTGTCAATTTAGTGCTTATATGTAACATTATACTATATGCTCCTGCAACTACCGCACTATTCTTATCCTTATGTGTTGCATTATCTTCAAGTTCTCCAGTATTTTTAACCTTCTTTCCAATACCCTTAGCAAGCTCATCAATGGACTTAACTAATCCCTCTATTTCCTTAATACTTACTGCAAGATCATTCGCTGATTTTATTTTCGAACTTGCTGATTTTAAATCAATAAGAGTGCCATCAGATTTAGCAGCCTGCCCATCTTTAGTAGCAGACCCTGAAGTATTACAAGAAATAAGTAAAAATAAAGTCATTAATAACGCACACAAAGTAATTCTTTTCATTATTACGTGCTTCATTTTTACCTCAGGAAGGCAAGATACAACTAAAAGGAAAACGAATCTCATGAAGAGAGAAAAGTTTTCCTCAAATGACTTTATTTAGTTATGTATTTGTTATTAATTCTTTACTGTTGCTGTCCACCAGTTGCTGCTTCTACAGGTGTAGTAGAATCTACAGATTTATCTTCTTGTTTAACTGCTGCTAGTGCTTCACTAATTGTCTTTAAACCACTATCAACAGTATTTCTTATTGCTATAGTTAAAGTACCCAATGCCTTAGTTACTGCGCTTAAAGCCGCATCCTCTACTGTTTTCTTCGCATCAGCATTAGCATTATCACTAGGACCAGCAAATTTACCACCCTTAGCCACAGACCTTAAAGCTACAGCACCTGCTATAGTTCCATCTTTAGGAGCAGCTCCAGCATTACCATCATTACCCTTAGCTAACTTAGCAGCAACACCATCATTCTTAATCATAGCTTGTAAGATGTCAGCACCAGTTACAGCCCCAACAGCCTTAGCTACATCAGCCGCTGATTTCTTTGCATTCTCAGCAGTGCCAGCATTAGCAGCAAATAATTTACCTGCTTCACCATCTCCAGCAGCAGCGGTTCTTACGGTAAGACCATCGGATTTTTTATCAGTCCCAGCCTCAGGATTACCTTTGTCTCTAAGCACTACACCTATAATCTTTCCAATTCCTTCACTAAGAGACTTAACCGAAGCTTCTTCACCAGCAGCACCTGCATTTTGATCAGCAACATTAGCAATTGGGTCATTACCTTCAGCCCCTTTAGCAGCTTCTCTAGCCCCTTCAGCGATCTTGTCTAATGTGTTAGTGATAAAGTGCTCAACAACCGATTTAAGCTTTACGTAATTCCCATTTTTTTCAACTTCATCTTGTAACTTCTCTTTAACAGATGTCATAGTTTTTTCAATATCAGAAAAGTATTTCCCTATATCGCTCTTTTTAGTATCAGCCTTAATACCCAAAGCCCCAGTAATCATATCAGAAAGAGAAGTAAAAATATCTAAGAACCCTTTACCTAAATTAGCAATAGAGTTTAAGAATGTGGTTTTAGGATCCTCAGCACTAGCACTACCACTGCCACAACTAAGAAGTAAAAATAAAGTCATTAATAACGCACATAAAGTAATTCTTTTCATTATCACGTGCCTCCTTTTTACCTCAGGAAGGCAAGATATAACTAAAAGGAAAACGAATCTCATGAAGAGATAAAAGTTTTCCTCAAATGACTTTATTTAGTTATGTATTTGTTATTAATTATTTATTATTGTCCACTAGCTGTTGAGTCTGCAGGTGTAGTAGAATCAGGATTAAATTTCATAGCATCTTTAACAGTCTTAAGCCCCCTGTCAATAGTATTTCTTATTGCTATAGTTAGAGTACCCAATGCTTTAGTTACTGCACTTGATGCTGTTCCTTTAATTTCAGAAGCAACTGCCCCTTGATCATCAGCACTAGCATTAGCAAATTTACCATCCTTAGCCATTGCCCGCAGTACTATACCTCCTGCAATGATTGCATCTTTAGGTCTACCAGTAGCGTTAACAGCTGCAACATTATTTTTAGCTAATTTAGCAGCAGCAACATTATCCTTAACCATGGCTTTCAAGATGTCAGCACCAGTTACTGCTCCAACAGCCTTAGAGGCATCAGCTACTGATTTCTTAGTTTGACCGGCATCCCCAGCATTACCAGCACCAACAAATAATTTAGTTGCTTAACCATCACCCGCATTGCCCTCAGACCTTTGCCCGCCATCTTCAGCTTTTTTATCAGTACCAGCATCAGGATTTCCTTTATCTCCCAGTACCACGTTTACAATTGATTTGACTCCCCTAATTAAATTTTCAACACTATCAGACCTCGCACCAGCACCATGAGAAGTATTATCACCAGCACCCTTATCAGAAATATTACCAAGCAGCTCATCACCTGTAGTACCAATGGCCTCACTAGCGGTCTTAGCACCCTCAATTATTTTATCAAGAGTATTAGTAATTAGAGATTGTACAGCGGTCTCAGCTGTAGCAGCATTAGGATTATTCTCAGTCTTCATATCAGCAATAATTTTCTCAAGGGATGTCTTAGTTGTTGTTAAGCTTTTTTCTATAGTCTTAAAATAGTTCCCAACATCAGATTTTTTAGTAGTAGTATTAAAACCTAAAACCCCTCCAACCATATCAGAAAGGGAAGTAAAAACATTTAAAAAGTCATTACCTAAACTAATAACCGATTTTAAGAATCTACTCTGAGTATCCCCAGCACTAGTACTCCCACTACTACAGCTAAGAAGTAAAAATAAAGTAATAAAGCAAATAAAGAAAGAATTAAAGAAACAAAAAAAGCTAAGAGAAGCAAACTCTTAGCTTATTATTTATAGACTTTATTTTATAAGAAAATAACGATTGATTAAAAACTAATCTTATAATAATAATTTATCTTTAGTTAGAGGGTTTAACAGAAGTTGTAAGCTCATTAATTGCAGATGTTACTGCATCATTAGCGGCTTTTAACAACTCATCAATTGCTGTATTTAATTTTTTAAGGTCAGTAGCAGAAGCATCGGTTCTATCTATAGCTTCTTTTGCATGAGCATCAGTAGCAGCACCATCTGCCTTACCAAGATCAGCATTTTGTCTTTAAATTTATTTAATAAATCAGTACTTGCGGTCTTAACTGCAGTAACTTTTGTTTTCAGCTCATCAGAGATTCCTTCCTTTTTCTCCAATTGTGTCAATTTAATCTTCACATGTAACACAATATTAAATGCTCCTGCTATCAATGAAGTGTTTTTGTCTTTATTATCAGCAAGTTCAGTATCAGAGTCTTTAATTTTTTTCCCAATAGCATTAGCAAGTTCATCAATGGATTTAACTAAGGTTTCTATTTCTTTAACACTCTTAGCAAAAGCAACAGAGTCTTTGATGTTCTTAGTTATTTTAGCTAAATCAATAACAGTGCCATCAGATTTAGCCACTTCATCATCTGTAAGATTCTTTCCTGAAGTATTACAAGAAATAAGCAAAAATAAAGTCAAAAATAACGCACATAAAGTAATTCTTTTCATTATCACGTGCCTCATTTTTTACTAAGGGAGGTTTTATATATAGATAAAAGGAAAACGAATCTCATGAATAGAGAAATAGTTTTCCTCAAATGACTTTATTTAGATTATTTAATAGATAATTTATTTAGCAACAGTAGGTTGAATCGAACTAGTTTCAGTGGATTCAGTAGTAATCTCAGAGTACTGTATTCCCTTAACAGCTTCTCTTATCTTATCTAGATTGCTTAATACTGTTTTCCTAATTATCAAGTCAAGTATTCCTAATACCTTATTTACAGCAGTTACAGCAGCAGCTTTAACTGCTCCATCTTCATTAGCAGCAGCACTAAATTTGCCAGCCTTAGTTATAGCTTTAAGAACAACAGCAGATGCTAGGTCAGCATTAGTAGCTGCTTTAGAACCATTAGCTTGATTAGGAGTACCAGTTGCCAATTCCCCAGCACCATAATTGGTAGCAGCATTAAGTTGAGCATTATCAGCTTTAGCATTCTTAATTTTATCAATAATTGCCCACGGATCTGCTTTTGATACTTCAGCTGCTAGTTTTGCAATTGCTCCTTGACCAGCACCAGCATTGGCAGCAATCGCAGCAGGTGCGTCAGTATTAGCATCAGCATTTACTGCATTACCAGCGTTTCCAGATTTAATTTCTATTCCAGATTTCTCTGCTGCTCCAATAATATCTTTAACCCCTGCAATAATAGCTTCAACGCTAGGTTTATCAGCAGCAACTACAGTAGCATTATTAGCAGTATCACCAATATCAGTATTACCAGCCTCTTTAGCAGTATCAGCAAGTTTAGTTAGAGCAGCAATTAGTTGCTCAAAGACATCACTAGCACTGTTAATTACACTCTTAACAAATTCAATTGTGCTGCTATTAGCATTTTTTGCTCCAGATATTTCACCTGATAACTCTTTTAACTTATTCTTAGTAGTTGTAAGTCCATCACCTATAATCTTAAAGTGTTCACCAACTATACTTTTCTTGTCACCTGATTTAACTGCTGTAAGTCCCAAAGCATCCCCAATAGTATTACCAAAAATACCAAAAATCTCTTGAAATCCTTGACCTATCTTAACTAATGAATCTAAGAAAGTATTCTTACTTTCAGCAGCCAATTTAAATTCTTAAGTTTAATTACAAATAATATAGAAGGCATCCTAAAGTTATCTCTAAGATTGCCTTCTACTCTAATTACTTAATAATTTAATTATCTATTTTATTGCTGAGCTGCTTCTTTTGGAGCTCTTGCCTCATCTATTTTTGTTTTTGCTTTCTCAAGAACATTCCTTACCGTTTTCTTAATTATATCCTCTACTGCTACTAATAGTTTATTTGCAGCAGTAACTCCTACCGCTTGTACTGCTTTTTCGTCATTATTTGCATTATGTGAAGCTAATTTACCACCTTTAACTAATGAACGTAATGCGATTCCTCCACTCACTGCACTCGGCTTTACTGCACCTTGGGCCAAATGAGCTGAATTATTTCCTCCTTTTGCAAATTCTAATGCACTTGTGTTGACATCTGCATTATTTCCTATTGTTTTATCCGCATCTCCTTCCTGTGACTTAACTATTGATGCTAATATTTCCTCACCACTTACTGCTGCTACTATTAATGCTGCTTTATCTCCCACAGCTGCTCCGGCAGCACCTGTTGTTAAGACCTTAGCTCCGTGTTCTGGATTATCTACTCCTATTATTCCTGCATTCATTTGAACATTACCCTCTTTTAGCTCTCCAACACCTACTTTATCTGCTGTGTCCACTATTCCTTTTAACGCTTTATATGCTGCTTTTAATTCATTTATACTCACTGAGGCTCCCTGTTTGTTAGCACTTGGTACCTCACCTACTACATCTTCATTGCCTACTTGACCTAAAGACTCTAGATGTGTTTTCAATGTGTTTAAAGTAGTCTTAGCCTCATCAACAGCTTCCTTAATTACCTTGTTTAGATCACCTTTATCAAGCTCTGTTTTTGATTTTTTTGCTACCTCTTCTAATTCGTCTGATGCTTGTCCAAGCTTATCACCTAGACTGTTAAAATAATTTCCTACCTGTTGCTTAGTTGTATCCTTAGTTACTCTTAAACCTAATGTACCAGAGAGTAATTCTAAAAATGAATAAAAAGCATTCTCAGCACTTCGTCCTACATCCATTAGAACTGAACTTAAAGTTCTCCCTCCTGTAGCTGCCCCGCCACCATTAGCAGCATCAACAGATTGTTGTCCACTGCCACAGCTAAGAAGTAAAAATAAGCAATATAAATTATCACTAAATGATAAAACAAGATAAAATCAATGCTAAAGGAAGTAAAGGAAGAATAAAAGAAACAAAAAAAGCTAAGAGAAGAAAACTCTTAGCTTATTATTTATAGACTTTATTTTATAAGAAAATTATCATTAATTAAAACTAATCTTATAATAATAATTTATCTTTAGTTAGAGGGTTTAACAGAAGTTGTAAGCTCCTTAATTGCAGATTCTACTGCATCCTCAGCGGTCTTTAACAACTCGCCAACTAATTGGTTGAGAGCCTTAAGTTCATTACCACCTTTACTGCCATCACCCTTAATTATATCTATAGCTTTTGCTGCATCAGCCTGATCTTTTGACTCCTCTAACTTATTTAAAAATTCATTACTTTTAGCCTTAGCTTCACCAAGCTTTTTCTTAAGTGTATCAGGGATTCCAACTTCTGTTTCTAATGCTATTAATGCAACTTTTACGGTTGATATTACTTGAAATGCTCCCGCAATTAAAGATCCATTATGATTTTTTTCACCAGCACCATCCACAAGTTGATGAGTTGCGTTATCAACTTTTTGGTCAATAGCTTTAGCAAGTTCATCAATGGACTTAACTAAAGTATGAATTTCTTTAACACTCTTAGCAAAAGCAACAGAGTCTTTGATGTTCTTAGTTATTTTAGCTAAATCAATAACAGTGCCATCAGATTTAGCCACTTCATCATCTGTAAGATTCTTTCCTGAAGTATTACAAGAAATAAGCAAAAATAAAGTCAAAAATAACGCACATAAAGTAATTCTTTTCATTATCACGTGCCTCCTTTTTACCTCAAAAAGGGGCAAGATGGATAACAAGCTTTGATAAGCACAAAACAAAAGCTAAAAGAATAAGTACTTTAACATCGCAGAGGCTGTGTGTGATTCAACGATTAATGAAGTTAAATTGTATTTTACAATTTAGTGTTTTGTAAAAAAATAATTGACAGAAAATCAATTAAATAAGGGGGTAGGTAAATAAATTTACTTTACTAATAATGACATTAATGCTAAAAATATTCCTATATTAAGAGTAATAAGGGTTCCAAACATCCAATTATGTAATCTTGATGTACTTTTAAATTCTGATGCGGTTTTATCAAGTTTATTATCAAGCTCCATCCTATTAATTTCCATATCTTTTCTAACAAGAGAAACCTCATTTCTAACATTATCTATCTTATTATCAAGTTCATTGAATTTAGTATCAATCTTGTTATCAAGTTCATTAAATTTAGTGTCAATTTTCGCATTTAAGTTATTCTCAACAGAGTCTATTTTGTTATCAAGTTCGGTTTTCACAAAAATAACTTCAGATTTTAAACTACGCTCTAACATCTCAAGCTTAAGATTAAAATTACTCTCTAAATATTCAATATCCCTATAAGTCAGTTCATTACGGTAATATCTTTTAGAGAGATCATTCGCAATAAAATCTTGCATACCCATCTTTACAAATTCTTGATATATAATCTCCTCTGTAACATGCCCATTAAAAATTTGTGTACTCTCAACAGAATGTAGCGATGAATCTTGCATAAAATCTCCTTATGTAATTATTATATAATATCTTAAGTATTATAGGAACCGTATGTTAGTAATATGTAATTTAAGAGGGTACCTAACCATAACATAAATGTTTAGTCTATTTTTTTATCTTATAAAAAAACTCAAATGTAGTCTTACAATCAATCTGTTGTTAAAGGATTGCTATCACTATGATTTAGGACCTGAGTATGATTACAGATAGTAAAAAAGGAAAACGGTTCTCATAAATAGAGAAATAGTTTTCCTCAAATGACTTTATTTAGTTATGTATATTTTATTGATAATAATTTATTATTGTCCACTAGCTGTTGAGTCTGCAGGTGTAGTAATTTCTGCAGACTTATCTTCTTGTGTAACTGTAGCAAGAGCATCACTAATTGACCTTAACCCACTATCAACAGTATTTCTAATAGCAATAATAAGAGTACTTAAAGTTTTACCAACAGCATTAGCAGCAACACCATTGACTGCATCAGCATCTTTAGCATTTTGATTAGCCGCAAACTTACCATCCTTAGCCATTGCCCTCAGTGCAATACCAGCAGCAATAACAGCATCCTTCCTTGCTGCCTCTTTAATCTCTTTTTTATCATCTTCCTTCTTAGCTGAAGCAATACTTGCAGCGTCTTTTGCTTCTTCAATATTTTTACTATTATCAGCAGTCTCTCCAGATCTAGCAATAGCTTTCAAGATGTCAGCACCAGTTACAGCCCCAATAGAAGCACTAGCTGCAGCAGCATGTGCTTCTGCACCATCAGCGTCTTTAGTACCAAACAACTTACCAATTGATTTTTTCTCTGTGTCACCAGTCTTAGTAGCATCTGCTTTACCCTCATCTTTTTTTAGCACGATCTCAACTATTTGTCCAATACCTTTAACAAGAGCGTTGACACTTGAAGTATCAGCCGGTGCAGCATTTTGACCTTCTTTAGGAGCACCACCAATATCAGTATCAGTTGTAGCACCACTAGCAGCAATCTTAGCCCCTTCTGCAATTTTATCTAATGTGTCAGTGATAAAGTTATCAACAACTTCCTTTACCTTTGGATAATTACCATTCTCTGCCACTACAATGTTTAATTTCTTTTTAACAGATGTCATAGTTTTTTCAATAGAAGTAAAATACTTACCAATATCAGATTTCTTAGTCTCAGCATTAATACCAAAAGCCCCAGTAACCATATCAGAAAGAGAAGTAAAAACATCTAAGAACCCTTTACCTAAATTAGCAATAGAGTTTAAGAAAGTGGTTTTAGGATCCTCAGCACTAGTAGTACCACTGCCACAACTAAGAAGTAAAAATAAAGTCATTAATAACGCACATAAAGTAATTCTTTTCATTATCACGTGCCTCCTTATTAACCTAAAGGGGCAAAAATACAAATAAAAGGAAAACGGTTCTTATGAAAAGAAGAGTTTTCCTCAAATGACTTTATTTAGATTATTTAATTAGATAATTTATTTAGCAGCTGTGGGTTGAGTAGTAGTACTAGCTTCGGTTGTTTCTGTAGTAATCTCAGAGTACTGTATTCCCTTAACAGTTTCTCTTATCTTATCTAGATTGCTTACTACTGTTTTCCTAATTATCAAGTCAAGTATTCCCAGTACCTTATTTACAGCAGTTACAGCAGCAGCTTTAACTGCTTCAGCATCATTAGCAGCAGCATTAGCACTAAGTTTACCATCTTTAATCATAGCTTTAAGAGCAACAGCAGCTGCTAGGTCAGCATTAGTAGCAGCTTTAGCACCATTAGCATCACCCACATTAGCACCAGTAGCTAAAACTCCTGCATCATTATTATCCCCATTAAGTTGAGCAGTATTAATTGTAGCATTTTTAATCTTATTAATAATAGCCCATGGATCAGCCTTAGCAACTTCTTCAGCAAGTTTAGGACCAGCTCCCTGTCCAGCTGCTCCAGTAGCATTAATAATAGCAGGTGCAGTAGCAGCACCTTTAGCCACTTCACCACCAGCATCTCCAGATTCGATCTTTACTCCAGACTTTTCGGCAGTTCCAATTATATTCCTAACTTCTTTAATAACAGTTTCAACGCTATCTTTATCGGCAGCAACAGCATTACCAGCACTAGAATCACCAATTGGGTTACCATCATTAGTTACACCAGCCAAATTGGTTAAGGAATCGATTAATTTATCAAAAGCATCACTAGAACTGTTAATTGCACTCTTAACAGATTCAATTGTGCTACTATTAGCATTCTTTGCATTAGATATTTCACCTGATAGCGCTTTTAACTTATTATTAGTATCTCCTAAACCTTTTTTTATCTTCTCAAAGTGTTCACCAACTTTACTTCTCTTATCACCCGATTTAACAGCTGTAAGTCCCAAAGCATCACCAATAGCATTACCAAAAAAACCAAAAACCTCTTGAAATCCTTGACCTATCTTAACTAATGAATTTAAGAAAGTGGTTTTAGATTCAGCATCTAATTTAACTTCATAAGCTCTATTACAACGAAAAAAAAAGGCAGACTTAGAGATAAGCTTGCCTTCTAATCTTAATTTTAAGTAATTAATCTAACTATCTATTTTACTGATGAGCTGCTGTTTTTGGTGCTCTTGCTTTATCTATTTCTCCTTTTGCTTTCTCAAGAACATTCTTTACTGTCTTTTTAATTATATCCTCTACTGCTACTAATAACTTATTTACTGCGGTTATTCCTACGCCTTGTACTTCTTTTTCTCCCCCTGTAGCATTATCAGCAGCACCTGCTGCTAATTTACCTGTTTTAACTAAAGAACGTAATGCTATTCCTCCTGCTACCGCTGCTGCTTTAGCTGTATCTTTTGCTAAATTATCTGCAGTACCTCCTTTAGCAAATTCCAATGAGGTTGTATTTGCAGTTGCAGCTGCTGTTACTGCTTTAACATCTCCTTCTTGTGATGCAACTATTGAAGCTAATATTTCCTCCCCACTGACTGTTGCTAGTATTGCTGCTGCTTTAGCTACATCTGCTGCTGCTGGATTACCAGCACTTGTAGCCAATATCTTAGCCCCATCTTTATTATCTTCGCCTCCATTTGCTTGTAATGTTGTAGCTCCTGCTTTTAAGGCTGTAACACCTACATCTGTTGCAACTTTTACTATCTCCTGCAAAGCCTTAAGGAATTTATTTGATTCAGCATCATCTGCTTTTGTCCCCGCACCTTGAGCATTATGTGCATGACCTACTATATTACCATCACCTATATCTTTTAAGGACTCTAAATGAGTCTTTAATGTGATTAAAGTAGCCTTAGCTGTCTCAATAGCGACTCTAATAGGATCTTTAGATGCATCGCTTGTATCAACACCTGCTGTTGCTTTAACTGCCACTTGTTCTAACTCTTCTGACGCTACTCCAAGCTTTTCACCCAAGCCGTTAAAATAGCTTCCTACATCATTTTTCTTTGTAGTTGATTTAGCAGTAAAACCTAATGTATCAGAGAGTAACTCTAAAAAAGAATAAAAAGCATTCTCAGCACTTCTACCTATATCCATGAGAACAGAACTTAAACTGCTCCCTCCTGTAGCAGCCCCGCCACCCATAGCAGACTGATGTCCACTGCCACAGCTAAGAAATAAAAATAAAGTTATCAATAACGCACATAAAGTAATTCTTTTCATTATCACGTGCCTCCTTATTACTAAAGAGGGTAAGACATAGATAAAAGGAAAACGGTTCTCATAAAGAGAGAAGAGTTTTCCTCAAATGACTTTATTTAGATTATTTAAATAGATAATTTATTTAACAACAGTAGGTTGAATAGCACTAGTTTCAGTTGATTCAGTAGTAGTCTCAAAGTACTGTATTCCCTTAACAGCTTTTCTTATCTTATCTAGTTCGCTTGCAACTGTTTTCCTAATTATCAAGTCGAGTATTCCTAATACTTTATTTACAGCAGATAATGCAGCAGCTTTAACTGCATCAGTATCTGCAGCATTAGCACTAAATTTACCACCCTTAGTAATAGCTTTGAGAGCAACAGCAGCTACTAGGTCAGCATTACTTTTAGCACCAGCATTAGCAGAAGCATTATTATTAGAAGCGGCTAATATACCAGCATCTTTCTCACCAGCATCAAGTTGAATACCATCAGTAGCCTTAGCATTTTTAATCTTATCAATAATAGCCCACGGATCAGCTTTAGCTACTTCAGATGCTAGCTTATCACCAGCTCCAGCAGAAGCATTGGCAGTATTACCTCCAAGAACAGCAAGAGCATCAGTAGTATTAGCTGCAGTAGCTATTGGACCACCAGAATTTCCAGATTCAATTTTTACACCAGACTTATCAGCTGCTCCAATAATATCTCTAACTCCTGCAATAATAGCTTCAACCCCAGCCTTTTCATCAGCACCAGGAACAGCATTAGCATTATCACCAATGTCAGCACCATCATTAGTTATCCCCGATAATTTGGTTACAGAGCTAATTAGTCGTTCAAACACATCACTAGCACTGCTAATTGCACTCTTAACAGCATCAATTGTACTGATATTAGCATTCTTTGCTTCAGATATTTTATCTGATAGCGCTTTTAACTTCTCCTTAGTAGTTGAAAGCCCATCACCTATAGTCTTAAAGTGTTCACCAACTTTACTTTTCTTATCACCCGATTTAACTGCTGTAAGTCCCAAAGCGTCTCCAATAGCATTCCCAAAGATGCCAAAAACCTCTTGAAATCCATGACCTATCTTAACTAATGAATCTAAGAAAGTGGTTTTAGGATCCTCAGCACTAGCACTAGCACTGCCACTGCCACTGCCACTGCCACTGCCACTGCCACTGCCACAACTAAGAAGTAAAAATAAAGTCATTAATAACGCACATAAAGTAATTCTTTTCATTATCACGTGCCTCCTTATTACCTCAAGGGGACAAAAATACAAATAAAAGGAAAACAAATCTCATAAAGAGAGAAATAGTTTTCCTTAAATGACTTTATTTAGATTATTTAATTAGATAATTTATTTAGTAGCAGTAGGTTGAGCAGCACCAGCTTCAGTTGATTCAATAGTAGTTTCAGAATATTGTATTCCCTTAACAGCTTCTTTTATCTTATTTAGATTGCTTGATACTGTTTTCCTAATTATAAAATCAAGTATTCCTAAAACCTTATTTACAGCACTTACAGCAGCTGATTTAACTATTTCTGCATCTGCTGCATTAGCACCAAATTTACCACCCTTAGTCATAGCCTTAAGAGCAACAGCAGCTGCTAGGTCAGCATTGGTTTTTGCAGTTCCATTATCATTCTGAGTATTACCACCAAGAGCAAGTGGACCAGATTCTGCACCAGCAGCATCAACAGCATTTCCATCGGTTTTAGCATTTTTAATCTTATCAATCATAGCCCATGAATCTGCCTTAGCTACCTCTTCAGCAAGTTTAGAACCCGTATTAGCATCAGCAGCAGCATTGTGAACCACTACTTTAAGTCCATTAGCATTTTCTACTTGACCACCAGCATCTCCAGTTTCAATCTCTACTCCAGATTTCTTTGCTACATCAATAATTGAATTTACACTTTTAATTATAGTATTAACTCCATCCTTATCAGCTGCAGCAGGAGCAGCTCCTACATTAGCATCACCAATTGGGTTCCCATCATTAGTTACCCCCAGCAAGTTTAGTTAAAGCAGAAATTAGTTGTTCAAAGACATTACTAGCATCTTTAATCGCACTTTTCACAGCTTCAATTGTGCTGACATTAGCATTTTTTGCTTCAGATATTTTATCTGATATCTCTTTTAACTTCTACTTAGTATCACCTAAACCTTTTTTTACTTTCTCAAAGTGTCCACCAACTTTACTTTTCTTGTCACCCGATTTAACTGCTGTAAGTCCCAAAGCATCACCAATAGCATTACCAAAAATACCAAAAATCTCGTAAAACCCATAACCTATCTTAACTAATGAATTTAAAAACGTGGTTTTAGGATCTTCCATCTTAGTAATCCCACTGCCACAGCTAAGAAGTAAAAGTAAAATAGTAAAGCAAGTAAAGGGAGAATTAAAGAAGAAAAAAAAAGCTAAGAGAAGCAAACTCTTAGCTTATTATTTATAGACTTTATTTTATAAGAAAATAACGATTGATTAAAAACTAATCTTATAATAATAATTTATCTTTAGTTAGAAGGTTTAGCGGGTGTTGTAAGCTCCTTAATTGCAGACGTTACTGCAGCATCAGCAGCCGTTAACAACGCATCAATTGCTGTATTGAGCTTAATAAGTTCATCAACTCCTTTATCTTTAGTACCATTACTTACAAGTATGGCTGCTTTAGCATCAGCATCACTAGCACCTTCTTTACCCAGATCAGCATTCTTCTCTTTCAGCTTATTTAAAAGTGATGTATTTGCAGCCGTTGCAGCATTAACTTTTTGCTTCAATTCATCAGAAAGTTCATTTGTTTTTGCTAATGTTCCTAATTTAGACTTTACAGTTGATATTATCTGAAATGCCCCTGCAAGCAATGATCCATTCTTACCATCCATAGTATCAAGAGTATCATCATTTTTAATTTTTTTCCCAATAGCTTTAGCAAGTTCGTCAATGGACTTAACTAAAGTATGAATTTCTTTAACACTCTTAGCAAAAGCAACAGAGTCTTTGATGTTATTAGTTATTGTAACTAGGTCAATAACAGTACCATCAGATTTAGCAGCCTGCCCATCTTTAGTAGCATTCCCTGAAGTATTACAAGAGCTAAGTAAAAATAAAGTCAAAAATAACGCACATAAAGTAATTCTTTTCATTATCACGTGCCTCCTTATTACTTCAAGGGAGAAAGATGACTAACAACATTTGATAAGATAAAAACAAAAACTAAGAACATAGGCACTATAATCTTAAAGATATTGAGCATGATATAACAATTAACAAATTTCTATTGTTATCAATAAAATTAATTAGTTTTGGTAATAAAGATAATTGATATGTAATCAATTAAAGAAAAGGTTTACTAAATTTAAATCTACTTATTCAACAATGAATAGACTATGGACATTAATGTTAAAAAAATTCCTATATTAAGGGTAATAATTGTTCCAAACATCCAACCATGAAGTCTTAGTGTACTCTTAAGTTCCATTTTGTTAACATCAATTTTGGAATCAAGTTCATTGAATTTAGTATCAATCTTAGTGTTAAGATTATTCTCAACATTGTCAATCTTGGTGTTAAGATTATTCTCAACATTGTCAATCTTGGTGTTAAGATTATTCTCAACAGTATCAATCTTATTATCCAGGTCTTTAATGTCAGATTTTAATTCATTTCTAACGTTGTCAATTTTATTATCAAGGTCTCTGATATCAGATTTTAACTCATTTTTAACGTTGTCAATTTTATTATCAAGGTCTCTGATATCAGATTTTAACTCATTTTTAACGTTGTCAATTTTATTATCAAGGTCTCTGATATCAGATTTTAATTCATTTCTAACGTTGTCAATTTTATTATCAAGGTCTCTGATATCAGATTTTAACTCATTTTTAACAGTATAAACCTTGTTATCAAGCTCATTAAATTTAGTATCAATCTTGGTATTAAAATTATTCTCAACAGAGTCTATTTTGCTATCAAGTTCAGTTTTTACAAAAAAAATCTCAGATTTTAAACTACGTTCTAACATCTCAAACTTAAGATTAAAATTACTCTCTAAATACTCAATATCTTTATAAGTCAATTCATTACGATAATATCTTTTAGAGAGATCATTTGCAATAAAATCTTGCATACCCATCTTTACAAATTCTTGATATATAATCTCCTCTGTAATATGCCCATTAAAAATTTGTGTATTAGCTACAGAATGTAATGATGAATCTTGCATAAAATCTCCTTACATAATTATTATATAATAATTTAACTGTTATAGGAAGCTTATGTTAGTCAAATGTGATTTAAAAGGGTACCTAACTATAAAATAAAATGTTTAGTCTATTTTTTTATCTTATAAAAAAGCTCAAATGTAACCTTACAATCAATCTGTTGTTAAAGGATTGCTATCACTATGATTTAGAACTGAGTATTATTACAAGATAGTAAAAAAGGAAAACGGTTCTCGTAAAAAGAGAAGAGTTTTCCTCAAATGACTTTATTTAGTTATGTATTTGTTATTAATTCTTTAATGTTGCTGATCCACTAGCTGCTGCGTCTGCAGGTGTAGTAGAATCTACAGATTTATCTTCTTGTGTAACTGTAGCAAGAGTTGCACTAATTGACTTTAAACCACTATCAACAGTATTTCTAATAGCAATAATAAGAGTACTTAAAGTCTTGTTCACTGCACTAGCAGCTGCACTATTTACTGTCGTTACAGCCTCATTTTCATTATTTTTAATAGAAAACTTACCACCCTTAGCCATAGCTCGAAGTGCAATAGCTGCTGATATTACTGCATCTTTCTTAGCTTCTGCCTCTTTAATTTCTTTTTTGTCGTTAACAACCGGAGCAATAGCAATCTCAGCTGCATCTTTGGCTTTTTCAATTCCCTCAGTACTATCAGAATTAGGATTTTCTGTAGATTTAACAATAGCTTGCAAGATATCAGCACCAGTTACTGCTCCGATCGACGCTGCAGCAGCTTGTGCCGCAGTATTATCAGCTCTATTGCCATCAGTAGTAGCAGTAAATAATTTACCAACATCTTTCTTGTTCTCAGCTTTAGTAGCATCAACCTCTGCATTTCCTTCATCTTTCTTTAGAACTACTTCTATCATTTGTTTAATTCCTTTAACAAGAGCGTTGACACTTGTAGCATCTGCTGCTACAGCATCCTCATTTTTAACAGCATTACCAATAGCATCACCACCAGTAGCCCCACCAGAAGCAGTCTTAGCTCCTTTAGCAATTTTATCTAATGTATCAGTGATAAAGGTATCAACAACTTCCTTTATCTTTAGATAATTCCCATTCTTAGCAACCTCCTCTTGTAACTTCTTTTTAACAGATGTCATAGTAGTCTCAATAGAAGTGAAATAGTTACCAATGTCAGATTTCTTAGTATCAGCCTTAATACCAAAGGCCCCAGCAACCATATCAGAAAGAGAAGTAAAAACATCTAAGAACCCCTTACCTAAATTAGCAATAGAAGTTAAAAATGTAGTTTTAGGATCCTCAGCACTAGTAGTACCACTGCCACAACTAAGAAGTAAAAATAAGCAATCTAAATTTATTAAGAGATAAAACAAGTTAAAATCAAAGCATAAATATAAGTCTAAAATTAATAAGTAATCATAAGGAAGTATGACAAAGTAGTAAAGCAAGTAAAAAAGAAATAAAGTCTATAAATAATAAGCTAAGAGAAACAAACTCCTAGCTTATTATTTATAGACTTTATTTTATAAGAAAATAACGATTAATTAAAAACTAATCTTATAACAACAATTTATCTATTAATTAAGGTTTAGCAGAAGTTGTAAGCTCATTAATTGCAGATGTTACTGCAGCTTCAGCATCCTTTAACAATGCATCAATTGCTGTGTTGAGTTTTTTAAGTTCTGCAACACCTTTATCTCCATCGGGCTTACCATTTCTATCTATAGCTTTTTGTGCATTCTCATCAGTAGCTCCTTCAATACCAAGTTCAGCATGCCCGCCTTTCAACTTATTCAAAAGCCCAGTCCCTTCGCCCTTAACATTAGTAATCTTTGCCTTCAAATCATCAGAAAGTTCTTTTTTCTTCTCTAATTGTTCTAACTTAGTTTCTACAGTTAGTATTACTTGAAATACCCCTGCAAGTAATGATCCATT
This sequence comes from Borrelia puertoricensis, assembly GCF_023035875.1. NCBI lineage: Bacteria > Pseudomonadati > Spirochaetota > Spirochaetia > Spirochaetales > Borreliaceae > Borrelia > Borrelia puertoricensis. The sequence continues at coordinate 37,129 of NZ_CP075401.1, read as the reverse complement.
CTTACCAGCCATAGCATCAAGAATACCATCATTTTTAATTTTTTTCCCAATAGCTTTAGCAAGTTCGTCAATGGACTTAACTAAAGTATGAATTTCTTTAACATCTTTAGCAAAATCTACAGAGTCGTTTATGTTATTAGTTATTGTAACTAGATCAATAAGAGCACCATCAGATTTAGCTGCGTGCCCATCTTTAGTAGCAGACCCTGAAGTATTACAAGAAATAAGTAAAAATAAAGTCAAAAATAACGCACATAAAGTAATTCTTTTCATTATCACGTGCCTCTTTTTTTACTCAGGGGGGCAAGGAGCAAGATGGTTAACAAGCTCTGAACAAAATAAAAAAGCTAAAAAATAGATAATATAACCTTGTAGAGACTAAATACAATGAGAAAATTAACAGATATTAATTGTCTCTAACAAAAAATTAAATAATTCTGTAAAAAAAATGACTAAAAATAATTGACAAAAAATCAATTAAATAAGGACTAATTAAATAAATTTACTTTACTAATAATGACATTAACGCTAAAAATATTCCTATATTAAGGGTAATAAGGGTACCAAACATCCAACCATGAAGTCTTAATGTACTCTTAAGCTCCATTTTGTTAACATCAATCTTAGTATCGAGATCTTTAATGTCAGATTTCAGTTCATTTCTAACAGTGTCAATCTTATTATCAAGTTCATTGAATTTAGCATCTATTTTGGTGTTAAGATTATTCTCAACAGTATCTATCTTATTATCCAGGTCTCTAATATCGGATTTTAAGTTCGTCTCAACCCTTTGAATCTCAGTTTGTAAGCTTGACTCTACAGATTTAATTTCAGCTTGTAAGAGTGATTCTACCTTTTCAAGCTTAAGGTTAAAGTTATTCTCTACAGTGTTTATTTTGGTATTAAGTTCATCCTTAACACTACTAATCCCATCTTCTAAGTGTTTCAATTTTATATCAAAGTTTTCTTTTAAGAATTCAATGTCTTTATAAGTCAGTTCATTTTTATAATATCTATAAGACAGGTCAATAGCAATATCTCTTTTAATACCGGCTTTAGTAAGTTCAGCGATAACCATTTGCTGAGTAATAACAGGCTGCGCAAGTCCCATAAAAACACTCCTTATGTAATTATTATATAATATTTTAACTGTTATAGGAACCTTATTTTAGTAAAATGTGCTCTGAGGGTACGCATACTTAGAGTCAATAACATATATGATGCTGATAGGCTATCTAATGAATCATCATCACTCTTACCATCTCCTTTGTACTTATAAATATCAGATATAGCTGATTTACTTGAATAATCCATAATACTAAGTTTAGATGTTGCAAATGGCTCTATTAACGTAGCAATTCTAGTAAATTTATTACTTATAGGTTTAATTGGAGCAATTTTAAAATTATGACTCATACCCGCCCTAAGTTTAAGAAACATTTTAGTCACATTCCCATGCCCAGAAATATCATCCCTATCTTCAACATATAGTTTGTGTACATTAAGGTTTGTAAGTATAGTTTTAATTGTATTTAACATTTTAGGATCACCTACTGGTAACTTTTCTTGAAAAATAAATGCATAATAACTTTGATCTACTCGCTCCAAAACACAAAGAGCTGTATTATCTCCTCCTATACTGTATGCAGGATCTAAATATGCTATTGGGGATATAAATTCATGCTTACTTGTAAGATTAACATTGGTAAATATCGCATCACAGGACGGGACCCATTCTCCAAGTAGAACCCTTGCCTTATATGTTGGAATGTCCCTGTAAATCTCTTCTTGGGTTTTAATAAATTCCTCGGGTATTAATTCATTATCATATGTTGTAAAGTTATATGTAGAGTAAATTTTTGTATTATCAATATAATCAAGCTTAAAGAAATGCTCCGGGCTGTCAGGATTGGTATCAAATATAATTGCCTGCATTCCTACTCTAAGCCTTTTTAAACATTCTATTAATGTTTCTTTATGCAGTGTAGTTGCTTCATTAACGTAAATAAGCGCTGAATTAGAGCCTCTAAACCGCTCAAAATCACTTGCCCTATCACCACCATACAAATTAACTCTTAGTGAGTCTATTTCAAAATATGATGTATTAGAAAATTTTGGCTTAAAGGATATCTTAAGCATACTAGCAATCTTTTCAAACTGCCCTAAAACATTAATCTTTAATGATTTTTGTGAATTTCCTATTATAAAATTATTAGTATCTTGCCTGTAAAGATGTCTATTCTTAATGAGCATCTTTAGATATAAATAACATGCTAGAAACGTCTTACCGCTAGCAATCCCACCTGATAGGATAATTTTACTTTGTTTATTCTTCTCGATATTACGTATTACTTTAAGTTGTTTTGAAGTTAAATATTTACTTTCAAACCTTTAAAATCAATCTCCAATGCTTTAGGCTTGATAAAATCCGTTACCTTTAAATTTGTAATTTAGAGCGCACATCTGTACCAGTAGCTTTAAGCTTTAGCATTGTCTTGTAACATAGTGACATTTTCCTAAGTTCTCTCTCCCTTTTAAACTCATCGAGTTTAAGTTTTAACTCTTCAAGCTCACGACTCTCTTCTTCTGAATGTGCAACTTTTTTACTTAAAGTCTTCTTATAAAGATTGCTAATTTGAGACTCTAATTCTTCTATTTTGTAATTATGAGTTTTAAGTTCTAACTCTAAATAACGACTAAATGAATTTATAAATTCTAGTCCCAACATACTTTTAGCCATACTAAACTGACTTTTAAGATCACGCGCCTGGGCTGTACTTTGTGATGCATGAAATAATATATTATTTAAAGTATCTTCACAAATAGTAAACTTAGCAGCACCAGTAATATACTCAGGGTCATCCTTAATCTCTTCCCACCTGCGTCTCATCTTTCCTACATTAACACGACTAACTCCAAGCTCTTTTGCTATCCTCGCGTCATTAAGCTTCCCTTCTCTAAAATACACAACATAATCATCTAATGATTTCTTTACCCTATTCATACCTTTTAATATAAGTTAACTAATAGGTTAACAAAAATATATTTAACATAAAATTTATAACAAAACAATAAATTTTACAAAAACAATTAATACTTATACGTACATGTACATTAAAGATATGTAAATAGAGATATATTTTTAAAACAAAAAAGATAAGGGGATTTATATGAATAAAATTAATTTTATTTTGGTTTTATTACTACTAATTAGTAGTTGTGAATATGAGTATGGCAATGCTACACCTAAAAGTAGAAGCAAAAGAGACTTAAGCAATGAAAGAGAACAAGTAGAAAAAACACCTGAAGACCTATTAAAAGAAAGGTTAAATGATACTGAAAAATCAAATCTGGATTTCTTAAAAGAGGCCTTGGGTGATAAGGAAAAGTTTAATCAACTTCTAAATCTAGATGAAGAAAAGATAAAATCTGCACTTAAACATATAAATGATGAACTTGCAAAATGTAATGGAGAAAATTCAAAAAATGAGAAAACAACTTTTAAAACCTTAATAAAAGAATATTTTAAAAGCAATAGTAATGATTTAGATAATTTTAAAGAACAAACATCAAGCACATGTAATGGAAGAGGAAGTTAATAAAAAAACAAGTAAAAAATAAGAAGAATGTAAGATAAAGGAAAAAGGTTAAAGATTGCAATTTAAATAATGCAAAGAAAACAAAACAAATAAAAATTATTTTTTTAACATAAACTACATAATATAAGTATAAGACTCAACTAATATACACAATATCAAACAAATAGGTTATAATACTTGAACTAATAAGAGAAAATATTTATATGAATAGATATATAAAATTGATAATATTTTACAGCTCACTGATATTTTACTGTTGTGATGGGGATAAATTAAGCAATGCACTCACTGATAATTTCAAAAGTGTTCACCATACTAATCTCAAAAACACAGAAATAGCTCCAACAAACACATAAATAGAAAAAAAATATATAATTCATTCATTTTTTACACTAATTAATGATGTATTAGAACCAAATGAATTGCCTTCGTGGACTAATCCAAAAGAAACATTTCAAAATTTTGTTATATGGGTTTCAAGTGATATCAGAAAACAAAAAGAATTAACTCTTGCGTTTACTGACGCTTATAATTTTTTAGATGAAAAAAGACAACAATATAAAGTTCAATACGATTTTAAGCAATATTTAGAAGATGGTATTCTTACTAACATGCATGATCATGGAGACGGAAAATATGGAATATCTACACAAGTAGATATAAAGAATAAAGAAATACAAGGCATTTATCCGAATGATGTATGTATTATCAAGACAAATCTTATATTGTCATTCTTTAAAAATATTTTAGAAGACATAAGTACCGCAAGTGAAAGTATCACAACTCATGAAGAAATGTTAACAATTATGATAAACATAATAAGAAATGAAACAAATCTATTGAAAAAAGAATGGTCAAAGGAAACAAATTAATAATAATAAAAAATAGAATATAATAAAAGTAAGATAAAGGCGCAATTCAAATATTCAAAACAAAAATGAGAAATAAAGAAATAAGTAAACAAACAAAAAAGTAAAGGGATTAAAAAACAGTGCAAGTAAACATTTTGTTAACCAGTGGTTAATGAATAGAGTAGGGTTAAAAAAAGAGTAAAGGGCATGATCATTGAAAAAAAATGATGAGGATAAAGAATAATTAAGATAAATAGAAAGCAAAAGTAAAAGTATTTGTAAAGTAAGATACAAAGTATTCTAGATATCTTGTGTAAAATCAATAAAATATCATCTCTATACCCACAATAAACCATACATACGTAATATTAATTAAGCAATGATATTGACATCAAAGATAAGTTTTTGTTAATATCTTTATATATAAATTAACTTATTTTTAGAACATTTAAGTTAACTAATAATCACATGATAATAAAGCAAATATTTAATGAAAAAATCGCAAAACTAATTCATGAAAATGAATTATTAAGAGAAGAAATATTATCACTTAAAAATACTCCAAAGAAACAAATAAAAAAAACCAAGCCTACTGCATTCTATTTAAATGATAAGGTCATAAGATTAGTTAAGAAAAGCATAGACAAGCTTAAACTCATAGATCCCATTTCTGGTTGGTTTGCTCATTTACTTTCTATCACTGGTTGCAGGGGCCCTGAAATACAAAATGTTAAACTGACTGATATATATAAAGAGATGAGCAGTAATGGTGAAGTATTTTATTCTATTCGTGTTAATGTAGCTAAGAAAAGAAGTAGTATTTGTATCAGAGAAGTGGTCATAAGTAAAGATGAATTTGAGATGATACAACTAGCCCATAAAACTTATTTTAAAAATAAAGGAAAAGATGAGCGTCGCACATATCTATTTCAAAAAAGCAAGATTAGATTCAATGACAATAAAATTGATATAATTGAAATATCAAAATAATTTAAAGAATTACTCAAAAAATCAGGTTTTAAAGAAAACAAATCTCTTCATCTGTGTCGTAACATATTTATTGCCACACTTAAGAGCAAAGGATATAATTCTTTTGAAATAAAGGAACTAATGAAATATTCATCTACTTCTGAGATTGATAATGTTTATGGCTTATCTAAAGCAAGTAAAATACAAGTATATAAAGATATAAAAAACAGTTTTAAATAATAACTTAATAATCAAAATTGCACATTCTCTATACTGCTATATAATCTATGCAAACGTAATATGAAGCTTTGATATAGGAGATTTATAGTTGCGTAAACACACACTTAGATTTAATATAATATTCTCTCTCTCGCTCTTTAAGTTTAAGAGAATCGTATAATACATCTGAATTATTTGTTGCCATAAAATGCGATCCTGGAATATTTCTAATTGCAACTTCACTTATTTCAACTCATTTGAGTTACATCTATAATATTTATTTTCAAAACGTACATCCCTCTTAATTCCAAAATGATTTAATATCTTACATGGATTTAAAATATAACAATTGCCCTTTATATAACCCAAATTAATGAATTTATGATAATTATCATTAATATCATAAAATTCAAAATTCTTCTCAGTAAACAGAGATACGTAATAATGCAAAGATAAAAGATAATATCCCCATTTCTGAATTTCAAAAAGTAATCTACTATCACTTTGATATATTCTCAAACTATATCCTTAATAGCTCTCTTACTCATATCTAAGTAGAACAGATTCCCACCAAAATCATAATTTATATGTTCATTTAAAGAAAATTTACGATAAAGATCATCTATTTGGAATTTAAATTTATCTTTAATAAGTTTTGTTAACCTAGAAAACTCTAAACCATGAGCCTTTTTAGTCTCCTCTTCTACCTTATCAATTTCAGATTGCAAAGCATTAATCTCGACTAGACGTCTACTTAAATTCAAAATTTCGTCTTCATCAATCTCAAGTTGACTTGATTTTACAAATTCTAAAAATTCAAGTCTGAAATCCACATAACACAACTCCTCATATACAAAATTATTTTTCAAAAAATCCCTGATAATATCACTAAGCTCGTCTAAATCAATATTTTTAATATCAATATCACTATTTGATTTTAAAGACTGGGCAATACTACTAACTTCTCTCTCCAATCTTGAAACCTCAGTCATTATATAACTAATAAAATCATCACTCTTATCAATTACACAGTTGATAGCCTCTCCACCTATGATAAAAAATAAATTTCCCTTATCTAAACCTGTACAGAGTAGCTGCATTTGTACTTGAACATAATACTTGAAGAAATATTTATCTTCTAAAAAATTACCATTCTTGTTGTATTCAATAGCTGAACTTTTTAAGTAAAAATTATCACTAACTTTGATCTCAAGTAACTCGGCTTCTCCAGCAATATTTACAAACCATCCATCAATTGTTGAATCAACTAATGTCTCACATCCCTTAACTTTTTTAAAGTAATTATATTTATCAATACCATTTGCATATTTGTTTTTATGTAACACCTCAATATTATCCACGTTCATACGAACAAATTCTCTAAATCCTAGGTTTTCTAGCTCCTTTCCCTTTCTCATGCTTAAACTATCTTCAAATGGTATTTCCCTTCCTATAACTTTAAGTATTCTATTTTTCATTTATTTTTCTAAAGCATCAGCACCAATAAACATGCTTCCAACTTCACTTGCTCCAATACGCTTTAACGATTCTCTTTGCATACTAAAGTCAACCTTACTATTAAACACATGCAAATGATTAAAATCCTTCAAACATCATTTGTCTGTACAAACCAAATTATTGCAACTTTATCTTTGATCTTTGTTCATTTATTTTTGTTATATTTGTATTCATAACTACTCCTCATAGTTTATATAATTTTTATTATATAAACTATAGTTTTTTAATAATTAGATATATTAAAATTAGTATAAAATTTAAATCCCTGTTAACAATTCTATCAAAAAAAACTGTTAACAGGGATTTAAATCTCTGCATTTTAAATTGCATCCATCAACATATAAAGAAATGCTGACTAAGATTTAAAATCTTTGATTGTAAAACTACAAGGATTACCTAGAATAGCTAGATAGTCACTAATAATAAGTTATTACATTTGTTAAACAAAATCAAGTACTATTTAACAAACACTATATTTTCAATATTAATAAATAGTTAAAAACCTCCTACTTAAATCTCATATTCCATATACTAAATTATCCTTAACAACTCCTTACTTTTCACCCTTTATACTTTTAAATTCTTTTATAAACTCTGATAGCCAATCCCTTTTACCTAAAAAAAGATTATCCAATATAAACCCTGTAAGTTTTGCATTCCTTTTATAAAAATCATAACTTTCTTGATTTTTAAGTTGAAATCTTAATGGCTTTATTGGATTTTGTCTCGACTGCCTTGCCACTCCATTCGTTTTGGTTTTAATATATCTTATAGAAGCTCTTATTCCATTAAGAGTAATAAAATCTTCCTCAAGTAAACCTGTTTCAATTGCAGTAGCCAATTTTATATATTCATAAGATTGGGTCTTTGCGAGTTTAAATTCTGATAAAAAACCTTTAAAAGAATTAAATCCTCCTTCTACATAAAGCTTATTATCATTTATCTTTTTCAAAATTTTCATAGTATCAATGACATTATATATCTCTGATTTAATATTATTTTTTAATTGTCTAACTAAATGGTCAAATTCTTCTTTTCTTTGATTTTCATTACTCTTATCAATGATATAATTGACATTATTGTCTGAAATTCTCTTATTAATTTTTAAATCAAGGTTTTTCTTATTCATAATTTTTCTCCTATATATAATAAGTTCGGCGTGCTGAACTTATTATATTTGCTAATTTTTCAATTTTAACAAAACAGAATCTAATATCTTGCTATATTCAATAATATAATCTTTTGTAAAATCAAATTTTTCATTACAACCTATTCTCTTATTTAAATCTTCTCTTTCACTTATAGCACCTAAAAATCCATTTTTAACACTTACTATTTCCATTAACCGTTTATGAGTAATATTTTTCTTAAATCTTGTTATAACAATAAACACAGGTATACCCGCCACCTCTTTTACAAATTCTCTTAATGTTTCAAATCCTTCTACAGCCCATTTCTCTGCTGTCATTGGCGATATTACACAATGACTACTGATCAAAGCAATCTTTAATGTAAAATTTCTTTTAGGATTGGTATCAATTATGACATAATCATAGCTGTCGATTACAGAATTTAATTTTGACTTTAATGCAAACTCAACAGCCAGATGACGATTGTTATAGTAATAATCTCCATTTAATTCATCCACAGTGATATAACTAGGTATTAAATCTATATTATTATCAATATTAATAATATTTTCATTAATGTCTAAACCATCTTTTATGACTTTTCCTATATTTGTTTTGGTAACGTCAACATTCTGTGCTTCTAATTCGTCGAAATAGTAACTTGTAGTAGCGGCTTGGTCATCTGTATCGATTAAAAGAACTTTATATTGATGTGATAGTAAATTTGCAAGTATTATCGAAGTTGTACTTTTACCTACTCCACCTTTAAGGCTTGCGATAGTAATTATTTTAGATTTTTTTTTATCCATTTAGTTATAACACCCCCATCTGGCAATTTCTTATTATAAAATTCATATACCTGTCTTTCTAACCTTTGTATTATTGCAAGTAATGTTTTACAGTATTTTGTATTTGATTTTTCTTTTCTAAAAAAGTAATAAATCCCTTTAACATAGCAAAACACACTACCTTTTTTAAACCTAAATTCTATGTAATGGACCTTCGAAAAGGTATATGTTTTTGTAATACCATTTTTTTCATATCGAGTTACAATATTTTTTATTGGTTTTCTATATCCGTAGTGTATGCCTAAAAATTTATCATCATCCTTTGTAGAAAATAAGTGAAATTTACAAAGTTTTTCCTTAAATAATTCTCTTAAAATTAGAAAAAATTTATCATTGTTGTTTTTATCAATTCCAAATGCATAGAAATCTTGTAAAATCTTTGTATGATATATTGTCTGATTATTTGTATTTTCTATTTTGGTAAAAATATTATTTATCCGTTTCTTTTCATCAATTTCTTGTTTTTTATCCCTCAATCTTCTTAAAGAACTTTTCATGTTATTTCCTTAAAACTTATTTTTTTTCTATACCTTTGTTAGGGTTATTTTCAATTTTCAAGACCTCCAACCATTCTTTTGTGCTTATTACGCTTTTTTCATATCTTTTTTTGTTTGCATTTGCTTCTATTTTGTCTAAGTATCTCATTGTTTTCCATTTAGACACATTTTTTATTAGATAATCTGTATTGTTTATTATCTTATTTTTACTTTCTTTTTCTATTTTTTCTTTATTATTTATATATTTATTATTAGTTATATTATGACTGACATTTTTAGTTGCATTTTTAGATTTAAAAATTTTAAACCTCCTATTTTTGAAGGGTTTTTTTTGTGTTTCTTTTGTAAATATGAATACTTTATTAGCATCATGTTCGATGATTTCTTGTTGAGCTTTAAGTAGTCTTTTTAGGTTTTTAACACTGTATTTAGTTACTGTATATCTTATGTATGAGCCATTTCCTTCTCCTAGTCTTAATAAAGTTTTTTTAATAATGCCTTTATTGCATAGAAATGTTAAATCTTTTCTTAAGGTTCTAAGTGTAATTTGTTTAAGACTATCTTTAAGTAGAAAAATGTTTAATGTATTTAGAATGAATGTTTGATTATACTTAATTGCCTTATTCTGAAAGTATCTAAGTATTGATAGTATTTTGTAATATCTATTATGATAGTCCTTTAATGGTTTTATGTAGGACAGTGCCTTTGCATTGCTATTCATTTAAATCTCCTATGTAGTTCTATTACTAGTAATAATAGCTTAATTATTACTAGTAAGTAAACTAATTTTATTAAAATTTTAATAAATATATAATTTATAGCAAAAAATTTGGCATCTCCTTGTTTTTGATATAACTCTTTTGTTATATCAAAAACAAGGAGATTAAATATGACAAGAAATAAAATATAAAATAAAAAACTAGAATGTGTAAAACAGTTAAGAAACTAAATAAACAAGCAAAAAGAAAAGTAACAGATATAATAATAAATGAGCAAAGTTCAGTAGAAAATGCAAATCAAGCAAGGATAAACTTTCTAAAGTCTCTCTACAGTTTACGTGTGAATTTAAGTAGTGTTGCTAAGAACCTTAATGGATATGGAATATAAGTATCAAGATTTTAATGAGATAATCAGAGAAATAAAGAATGTTATAAAAAGCAATAATCTAGATATTTATTTTATATAATGTCCAACTATAAAAAATTTTGATGGTGATTTAGTTAATATTATTACAACAACATTTTACAGTCCCAAGAGTGAATATAGAGAGTCATTTGATACGCTTATTTACACAGAAGAGTTTTCTTCTCTAGGAGTAAAGAATCAAAATACATTATCTCAGCTTGTAGGTTCATGCATAGCATATCCGACCATATTCTTAACTTCTATTGCTAATTTAGGTAAAGGGTTCTTAGATGTTTTTACTTCACTTTCTGATATGATTACTGTTGCTTTTGGAATTAAGGCTGAGACTAAGAAATCTGATATAGGCAAATACTTTACTTCTATTGAGACAGCAATGAATACAGTTAAAAAGAAGTTACAAGAGGAAGTTGCTAAGAATGGGAATTACTTAAAACTTAAGACAGTCGTTGATACGTTTATCACTAACACATTAGATAAAATTGCTGATGGGGCTAAGACAGTTGCTAGTGGTGCTGCAGGTAATCCTATTAGTGAGGTTGTCAGATCTAATGCTGCTAGTGATGGTCCTGCTGCCGAAAGTGTAAAGAACCTTGTTAAAGGGATTAAAGAAATTGTTGATTTGGTTTTAAAAGATGGTGATGCACAAGCAGATAAAACTACCCCAGTTGATGATGATAAAAAGAATATTGGTAAGTTATTTGGAGCTGAGACTACTGCTGATAGTAAGGGAGCTGAAGAGAAACATGTAGCGGCTGCTAGTGCATCAATAGGCGCTGTAACCGGGGCTGACATTCTAAAAGCTATTGCTGCTGCTGATCCTAGTGCTACTAAAGGTGGTAAAGTTAGTGAGGCTACGGATGCAGCTGCTCTGGCTTTAGCTAAGGGTACTGCTACTGCTAATGAGGATCAACTTGGAGATTCAGCAAAGAAAGATGCAATTATTGCGGCAGCTATTGCACTGCGGGCAATGGCTAAGGATGGTAAATTTATTGTTAAGGATACTGCTGCAAATAAAACTGAAGCTGAGTCTGCTAAAGGAGTTGCTGCAAGTGCTGTTGGTAAGACTTTAAGTACTCTTATTATTGCTATTAGGAATACTGTTGATAGTGGTTTAAAGACAATTAGTGAAGCTCTTGCTACAGTTACACAAGAAGATAAATCTGCAGATTCTACTACACCTGCAGACGCAACAGCTAGTGGACAGAAGCAATAAAAAATTATTAATAAACATAACTAAATAAAGTTATTTTAGGAAAACTCTTCTCTCTTCATGAGAACCGTTTTCCTTTTATCTATATCTTGCCTCCCTGAGGTAATAAGGAGGCACATGATAATGAAAAGAATTACTTTATGTGCGTTATTAATGACTTTATTTTTACTTAGTTCTTGTAATACTTCAGGCGCTGCTACTAAAGATGGGCAGGCGGCTAGATCTGATGGCACTATTATTGACCTAGTTACAATAACTAATAACATAACTGATGCTGTTGCTTTTGCTAAGGGTGTTACAGAAATTCATACTTTAGTTAAGTCCATTGATGCACTAGCTAAGGCTATTGGGAAAAAGATTGATGCTAATGGACTTACTACCGAAAATGCTCATAATGGATCTTTAATTGCTGGAGCATATAGTGTGATAGAAGCTGTGGATACTAAATTAGGAACATTAGCAGGAAAAGTTGGCCTCTCTAGTGATTTGAAGGCAAAGATTACTGTCGCTAAAACAGCAAGTACAGCATTTTTAACTACAGTGAAAGGTGCAAATGCTGATCTGGGTAAAGAAAATGCTTCTGATGATGATACAAAGAAGGCTCTTGTTACAAACAATGCTGATAAATCTAAAGGAGCTAAAGAGCTTGGTGAGCTTAATACAGCTATTGATGCGTTGTTAAAGGATGCTAATGATGCAGTAACAGCTGCAATTAATGCACTTACAACTTCTGCTAAACCTTAACTAAGAGATAAATTGTTATTATAAGATTAATTTTTAATCAATCGTTATTTTTTTATAAAATAAAGTCTATAAATAATAAGCTAGGAGTATTCTTCTCTTAGCTTTTTTTCCTTTTTTATTTTTTTTCTTTACTTCCTTTACAATTGCATTGACTTTAACTTGTTTTATAACTTAATAATAATTTATATTACTTATTTTTACTTCTTAGCTGTGGAAGTGGTAATATTAAGGTGGAAGATTCTCAGAGTAGGTTCTTAAAATCTATTATTAGTTTAGGTAATGATTTCTTAAATGTTTTCGCTTCTCTTGCTGATATAGTTGGAGGTGTTTTAGGGTTTAATACTACTACTAAAAAGTCTGATGTTGCAGTTTACTTTAAAACTGTTCAGGATACTGTTTCATCTACTAAGATATCCCTTGAGAAAATTGTAGAAGACATGAAATCTGAGAGTAATCCTAATGCTTCTACAACTGAAACCGCCGTTAACAAACTAGTTAGTGAAACACTTAGTAAGATAATTGATGGTGCTAAAACTGCTAGTGAGGCTATTGGTACTACAGGTGATGACCTGCTTGGTAATGTTGTTGCTCAGGATTCTGGTGGTGTTACTGGTACCGAAGTCGATAAATTAGTAAAGGGTATTAAATCAATTGTAGACGTGGTACTTAAAGAAGGTAAACATGATGCTGGTACTGATAAAAAGGCAGAAGACGGTTCTATCGCAAGAACCGCTAATGGTGATGGTGAAGCAGGTAAATTATTTGCTAACGATAATGCCGGAGCCGCTGATAATGCAAAGAAATCATCAGCTGATGCTTCTAAATCTGTTGGTGCAGTAACTGGTGCTGACATTTTAAGAGCTATTGTTAAGGATGGTAGTGAGACTTCTACTAATGCTGCTAAGGCTAATGCTAAAGATGGAACTATTAGCAGGTGCTATAGCTTTAACAGCTATGGCTAAGAATGGTAAATTTGCTGGTCCTAGTGCTGCTGATAATGATTATGCCCCTGCAGTGAAAGGTGCAACTGTAAGTGCTGTTACTAAATCATTAGGTACTTTAACTATTGCTATAAGAGAAACAATTGACTCAGGCCTTAAAACCGTTAAAGATGCTATGAATATTAATCCTGATTTTACTTCTTTAACTACTGATAATCAGACCCCTGGAACTAAGAAAAACTAATGGTCAGGACTAAAGAATTAATAACAATATACATAACTAAATAAAGTCATTTGAGAAAAATTCTTTTCTCTTCATGAGAATCGTTTTCCTTTGATCTGTATCTGACCTTTCTTGAGGTAATAAGGAGGCACGTGATAATGAAAAGAATTACTTTATGTGCATTATTAATGACTTTATTTTTACTTAGCTCTTGTAATACTTCTGGGAATGCTACTAAAGATGGGCAGGCTGCTAAATCTGATGGTACTCTTATTGACCTAGTTACAATAACTAAGAACATAAAAGACTCTGTAGATTTTGCTAAAGATGTTAAAGACGTTCATACCTTAGTTAAGTCTATTGATGAGCTCGCTAAGGCTATTGGGAAGAAAATTAAAGATGATGGTACTTTGGAAAATGAAGTGGGTAAGAATGGATCCTTAATTGCAGGAGTGCATAGTGTAGTATCAGCTGTAAAAACTAGATTAGAAAAATTAGAGAAACAAAATGGAGTTTCTAATGAGGTTAAAACCAAGATTACTGAGGTTAAGAATAAAGCTGAGACATTCTTAGGAAAATTGAAAGATAATCATAATGATCTTGGGAAAAATGAGGTTGGTGATGATGATGCACAAAAAGCTATAGATAGAACTAATCAGCCTAATGGAGATAAAGGAGCCAAAGAACTTGGTGAGCTTAACACAGCAGTAGATGCGTTGTTAACATCAGCTGAAGCTGCAGTAACAGCTGCAATTAGTGCTCTTACAACTCCTTTTAAACCCTTTAACACCTAAGGGATGAATAATTAAATTATTTATTGTAAGAAAAGATAATTGTCTGATAAAATAAAGTCTATAAATAATAAGCTAGGAGTTTGCTTCTCTTAGCTTTTTTTGTTTCTTTATTCTTTCTTTACTACTTTATTATACTTTTTTTGATTACTTATCAATTTTAGATTTATATTTATGCATTGATTTTATCTTATTTTATCTCTTAATAATAACTTAGATTACTTATTATATTTCTTAGTTGTGGGAGTGGTAGTATTAGTGCTGAGGATCCTAAAACCACATTCTTAAACTCTATTGCTAATTTAGGTAAAGGGTTCTTAGATGTTTTTACTTCACTTAGTGATATGGTTGCTGGGGCCTTTGGTATTAAAGCTGACACTAAAAAGAGCGATATTGGGAAGTATTTTACTGATATTGAAAACACTATGACATCTGTTAAAAAGAAGTTACAAGAGGAGGTTGCTAAGAACGGAAATTATGTAAAGATAAAGGAAGTTGTTGATACGTTTATTACTGATACATTAGATAAAATTGCAGAAGGAGCAAAGGAGGCATCAAAAGGGGCTACAACTGATACTGTTATTGGGAATGCTGTACACAATCAAGATGCTGTAGCAGCAGATGTTGCAAGTGTAAATTCACTTGTTAAAGGGATTAAAATTATTGTTGATGTAGTTTTAAAAGATAAAGAAGGAGATCCCACTGCTACTAAGACTGCAGAAGCTGAAAAAAAATCAATTGGTAAACTTTTTGCAAAGAAAGATGATGATAGAGCTCAAGAAGCTGAAGCTGCTGCAGCTAGTGCTTCTATTGGGGCTGTAACTGGGGCTGACATTTTGCAAGCTATTGCTAAATCCAAAGAAGATCCTAAAGTTAATGATGCTGAAGGAATTGAAAAAGCTACAGATGCAGCTGAGATTGCTATTGCTCCGGCTAAAGATGACAAAAAAGAAATTAAAGAGGCAGTAGCACAAAAGGACGCAGTTATTGCTGCTGGGATTGCACTTCGGGCAATGGCTAAGGATGGTAAATTTACTGCTAAGAATAATGAAGAGAAATCTGCTCATGCAGTTAATGGTGTTGTTGCTAGTGCTGTTGGTAAAACTTTAAGTACCCTTATTATTGCTATTAGAAATACTGTTGATAGTGGATTAAAGTCAATTAGTGATGCTCTTGTTACAGTTACACAAGAAGATAAGTCTGCAGATTCTTCTACGCCTACAGATGCAACAGTTAGTGGAAAATAATAAAGAATTAATAACAAATACATAACTAAATAAAGTCATTTAAGGAAAACTCTTCTACTCATAAGAATTGTTTTCCTTTTACTATCTGTAATAATACTCATATTTAAATAGTACTGATAGCATTTCTTTAACAACAGATTGATGGTAATATTGCATTTAAGATTTTTGGTAAACTAAAGAAAATAGACTAAATACTTTATTTTATATTTAGGGACTCTCTTAAATCACATTTAATTAACATAAGGTTCCTATAACAGTTAACATATTATATAATAATTACATAAGGAGATTGTTATGGGACTTGCTCAACCAGTAATTACTCAACAAATGGTTATAGCAGAACTTACTAAGGCTGGTATAAATAGAGATATTGCTATTGACCTGTCTTACAGATATTATAAAAATGAGCTTACTTACAAAGATATTGAGTATTTAGAGACCACTTTTAACCTTAAGCTTGAAAAGGTAGAAGAAACTTTACAAGCCGATATTAGAGACCTTGAAAATAATCTTAACACTAAGATTGATACTAAATTTAATGAACTTGATAATAAGATTGATGTTAACAAAATGGAACTTAAAAGCACATTAAGACTTCATGGTTGGATGTTTGGAACTCTAATTACCCTTAATATAGGAATATTCTTAGCATTAATGTCATTATTAGTGAAATA
The DNA here is from genome assembly GCF_023035875.1 of Borrelia puertoricensis. Classification (NCBI taxonomy): domain Bacteria; kingdom Pseudomonadati; phylum Spirochaetota; class Spirochaetia; order Spirochaetales; family Borreliaceae; genus Borrelia; species Borrelia puertoricensis. The sequence goes on along the minus strand of NZ_CP075401.1, from coordinate 20,522 downwards.
AATTTATTTAATTAGTCTTTATTTAATTGATTTTCTATCAATTATTTTTTTACAGAATTATTTAATTTTTCTTAACAACAATCAATCTTCTTAATTGTGATATTATAATCAATCTCTTTAAGATTATATTGCCTATATTTTTGGTTTTTGTTTTATTCAAATCTTGTTAACCATCTTGCCTACCCTTGAGTAAAAAGGAGGCACGTGATAATGAAAAGAATTACTTTATGTGCGTTATTAATGATTTTATTTTTACTTCTTAGCTGTGGTAGTGGACATCAGTCTGCTAATGGTGGTGGGGCTGCTACAGGAGGCAGCAGTTTAAGTTCTGTTCTCATGGATGTAGGTAGAAGTGCTGAGAATGCTTTTTATTCTTTTTTAGAATTACTCTCTGATACATTAGGATTCAGAATAACTAAAGATACAAAGAAGAGTGATGTAGCCAGTTATTTTAACAGTCTAGGTGATAAGCTTGGACAAGCATCAGATGAATTAGAAAAGGTAGCAGTAAAAACAACAGCAGGTTCTGATAAAGATAGCCTATTAAACAAGGTAATTAAGGATGCAGTTGATTCTGCTAAGACTACTTTAAACACATTAAAAACTCATTTAGATTCTTTAAAAGATATCGGTGATAATGACAAGGTAGGCGATGCAGCAAGTAATGCTGGGCAAGGCACAACACCAGCTGATAATGAATTGAAGAAAGCTCTTAAGGCTTTGCAGGAGATAGTAAAATCAGCAAAGGAAAAAGGTGTGAAAGAGCCAGAAGCTGGAATTACAACATTACAAGCAAATGGAGGTGCAGATAATAAGGATGGGGCTAAAATATTGTCTACAAATGGAGCTGCAACAGCAACAGATGCAGGTAAAGCCGCAGCAATACTAGCAACAGTAAGTGGTGAGGAAATATTAGCTTCAATAGTTGCATCACAAGAAGATGATCAAGCGCTAGGAGTTGCGGCAGATGCAAATACAACTGCACTAAAGTTTGCTAAGGGAGGATCAGCTGATAATCTATCAAATAGTGCTAATTCAAAGGCAGCAGCTGTAGCGGGAGGAATAGCGTTACGTTCATTAGTTAAGACAGGTAAATTAGCAGCAGGTGCTGATGATAATGCTACAGGGGGAGGGAAAGAAGTACAAGGCGTAGGGATAACCGCAGCAAATAAACTTTTAGTAGCAGTAGAAGATATAATTAAAGAGACAGTAAAGAATGTGCTTAAAACAGCAAAAGAAAAAATAGATGAGGCAAGAGCTCCAAAAGAAGCAGCTCAGCAATAAAAATAGATAATTAAATTAATTACTTAAAATTAATATTAGGAGGCAAACTTATCTCTAAGTCTGCCTTATTTTTTGTTTGTAATCAAACTTAAGAAGTTAAATTGGCTTTTTAAGCTAAAAATACTTTCTTTGATTTACTTATCAAGATAGGACATGGGTTTCAAGAGGTTTTTGGCATTTTTGGTAATACTATTGGAGACGCTTTGGGACTTACAGTAGTTAAATCGGGTGACAAGAGAAGTAAAGTTGGTGAACACTTTAAGACTATAGGTGATGGACTTTCAACTACTAAGAATAAGTTAAAAGAGCTATCAGGTGAAATATCTAATGTAAATAATGCTAATAGCAGCACAATTGAAGCTGTTAAGAGTGCAATTAACAGTTCTAGTGATATCTTTGAACAAGCAATTACTGCTTTAACTAAACTTGCTGATGTAACTAAGGACAATTTTCTGCTTGGTGATACTGCTAATAATGCTGCTGCAGTTGGTGCTGTTGCTGGTAGTGATGTTGATAAATTAGTAAGTGGAATGAAATCAATTGTAGATGTGGTACTTAAAATTAAGGTAAACATGATGCTGCTACTGATAAAAAGGCAGAAAATAGTTCTACCACAAGAACCGATAATGATGGTGCGGGTAAATTGTTTGCTGCTAATGCTGATATTGCTGATAATCCTGATTATACTGATGCAGTTAAAGGTGCAGCTGTAAGTGCAATAAACAAAGTATTGGGTACTTTAACTATTGATAGTCAGACCCCTGAAGCTAAAAATAAATGATCACGAATTGATAACAAAATACATCACTAAATAAAGTTATTTAAGGGAAACTCTTCTTTTCATAAGAATTGTTTTCCTTTTATTTATATTTGTTACCTGAGAAAAAAGGAGGCACGTGATAATGAAAAGAATTACTTTATGTGCGTTATTAATGACTTTATTTTTACTCTTATCTTGTAATACTTCAGGAAAAAATCTTACAGATGATGAAGTGGCTAAATCTGATGGCACTGTTATTGATTTAGCTAAAATAACTAAGAACATCAAAGACTCGGTTGCTTTTGCTAAGAGTGTTAAAGAAATAGAGACCTTAGTTAAATCCATTGATGAACTTGCTAATGCTATTGGCAAGAAAATCCAAAACGGAGATACTCTTGCTGATGATAGTGGTAAAAATGGTTCATTACTTGCAGGGGCATTTAGTATAATATCAGCTGTAAGCACTAAATTGGAAAAATTAGAGAAACAAGATGGAGTTTCTACTGAATTGAAGGGAAAGGTTACTGTTGTTAAAGCTGCAACTAAGAAATTTTTAGACACAGTGAAAGGAGCAAGTGGTGATCTTGGGAAAAATGAAGCTACTGATGTTCATGCAAAAAGTGCTATACTTGTAACAGATGGTACTAAAGATAAAGGGGCTAAAGAACTTGGGGAGCTTAATACAGCAATTGATGCTTTGTTAAAGGCTGCTGAAGCGGCAGTAACATCTGCAATTAATGAGCTTACAACTTCTTCTAAACCTTAATTGAGAGATAAATTGTTGTTATAAGATTACTTTTTAATCAATCGTTATTTTCTTATAAAATAAAGTCTATAAATAATAAGCTAGGAGTATTCTTCTCTTAGCTTTTTTTCCTTTTTTATTCCCTCTTTACTTCCTTTACTACTTTATTTTTACTTCTTGGCTGTGGCAGTGGACAACAGTCGGTTGATTCTGTTAATGGTGGCGGGGCAGCTACAGGAGGAAAAAGTTTAAGTTCTGTTCTCATGGATATAGGTAGAAGTGCTGAGAATGCTTTTTATTCTTTTTTAGAGTTACTTTCCGGTACATTAGGTTTTACTGCTAAATCAACTACAAAGAAAGAGGATGTAACTGGTTATTTTAGTAGCCTAGGTGCTAAGCTTGGAGTAGCATCAGATGAATTAGAAAAAGTAGCAAAAAAATCAAAAACAGAGCTTGATAAAGGTGATCTAAACAAGGTAATTAGAAGTGCAGTTGATACTGCTAAGGCTACTTTAAGCACATTAAAAACTCATTTATGATTCTTTAGGTCAAGTAGGTGATTCTAATTTAGTGGGTGATGCAGCAACTGATGCCAAAGGAGTATCAGCAAAGGAAGCTGAATTAAAGAAAGCCTTTAATTCATTGAAAGGAATTGTAGATACAGCTAAGACAGAAGGTGTTGTAAAGCCAAAAGCAGGAGACATAGCGGTAAAAGTAGGCAATGGAACAGATAATAAGGATGGTGCTAAGATATTAGCTACAGACAACAAACCAGAAGCAACTGATGCAGCTAAGGCAGCAGCAATACTAGCAACAGTAAGTGGTGAGAAAATGCTAGCATCAATAGTTAATTCAACAGAAGGAGATGTTAAAGCAGTAGCAGCAGCTGCGACTGCAAATACAACACCATTGGAATTTGCTAAAGGAGGTGATGGAGCTAATTTAGCAAAAGATACAGCTAAAGCAGCATCGGTAGCAGAAGGAATAGCTTTACGTTCCCTGGTTAAAGATGGTAAACTAGCAGCAGCTGCAGCGGATGCACAAGGAGGACAAGGAGAAGTACAAGACGTAGGGGTAAGTGCAGTAAATAAATTATTAGTAGCAGTAGAGGATATAATTAAAAAAACAGTAAAGAATGTGCTTTAAAACAGCAAAAGAAAAAATAGATGAAGCAAGAGCTTCAAAATAAGCAGCTCAGCAGTAAACTAGATAGTTAGATTAATTACTTAAAAATAATATTAGAAGGCAATTTTAGATTTATATCTAAGGTGCCTTCTATATTGTTGTAATTAACTTTAAGAAGTTAAATTGGCTGTTGAGAGTAAGAATACTTTCTTAGATTCATTAGTTAAGATAGGTCATGGGTTTTACGAGATTTTTGGTATTTTTGGTAATGTTATTGGTGATGCTTTAGGACTTACGGTAGTTAAATCTGATGACAAGAAAAGTAAAGTTGGTGAACACTCTAAGAAAATAGGAGATGGTTTTACAATTACTAAGGAGAAATTAGATGGTTTAGCAAAAGACATAACTTTTACTCCTCATGCTGATACTACAGGAGTTGAGGCTACAATTAAAGGTGCTAGTGATGTTATTGTAAAACTAATTGACTCTGTAACCAAATTATCGGGTATAATTAATGACGGTGCTGACTGCTAGTGCTGCGGCTGCAGTGGCTGTTGATGAGGCTAGTGTTAGAACTGTTATTGAAGAAGTTAAAGCTATTATTGGTGCAGCAAGGAAATCTGGAATAGCAATCAGGTCTGGAACCGCTGGTAATTCAGATTGAGCAGCTGCTGTAAGTGCAGTAAATAAGGTATTAGGAATACTTGATCTTGGTAATTAGGAAAACAGTATCAACTTAACTAGATAGAGTAGGAAAGGCTGTTAAGAAAATACAATACCCTTAGACTACTGGAATTAATTCTACAGATACTCAATCCACTGCTGCTAAATAAACAATAAATCGTCAAGTTAAATGATAAATTCATTTAAGGGAAGCAATTTTCTCTTTATTCAGGAGAGTTGTTTTCCTTTTTTTTGTATTTAGTGCTATAAATATGGTATTAAAGCCAATGTAACGACTTCTGACAACAAACCTTTTTTTTATAAGATTAATTTTTAATTCATAAATAAGTAGTTAGAGAAATAATGTTAATGAATAGGAAGTTAGGAATATTATTTTCTTAGCTTTTTTATTTTGTTCAAAGCTTGTTAACCATCTTGCCTCCCCTGGTTAATAAGGAGGCACGTGATAATGAAAAGAATTACTTTATGTGCGTTATTAATGACTTTATTTTTACTTCTTAGTTGTGGCAGTGGGAGTACTAAGATGGAAGATCCTAAAACCACATTCTTAGATTCATTAGTTAAGATAGGTCATGGGTTTTATGAGATTTTTGGTATTTTTGGTAATGCTATTGGTGATGCTTTGGGACTTACAGCAGTTAAATCCGGTGACAAGAGAAGTAAGGTTGGTGAACACTTTAAGACTATAGGAAATGGACTTATAACTACTAAGGAGAAGTTAAAAGAGCTATCAGATGAAATATCTAATGCAAAAAATGCTAATGGGAGTACAATTAAATTAGTTGAGGATGCTATTAAAGGTGCAAATGATGTTTTTGTAAAACTAATTGACTCTGTAACTAAATTATCTGGTGTAACTAAGGATGATTCTCTGCTTGGCGATACTTCTAATAATGCTGCTGCAGTTGCTGCTGATGAAAATGACGTTAAGACTATTATTGAAAATGTAAAGACAATTATTGAGGTAGCAGATAAGTCTGATGTAAAGATAGAAAAGGGCAGTGAAGGTAATGCAGTGGCTGGCAATTCTGGTGGTGAAGCAGTTACAAAATCTGGTGCTGCAGCAGCTGCTAATGTTGGTCCTAAACTTGCTGAAGAAGTATCTAAAGCAGACCCATGGGCTATGATTAATAAGATTAAAGATGCTAAGACTTCCACCGCAGCTCTTGCTGCAGGCAATGCTAATGAAGCAGGAGCTCTAGCTACTAAAATTGATGCTAATAATACTGGTGCTAAAACAAATGCAGACTTAGCTGCTGCTGTTGCTCTTAAAGCTATGATTAAGGGTGGTAAACTTAGTGCTGCTCAAAATGAAGATGGTGCAGTTAAAGCTGCTGCTTTAACTGCTGTAAATAAGGTATTAGGAATTCTTGATTTGATAATTAGAAAAACAGTAGCAAGCGAACTAGATAAGATAAGAAAAGCTGTTAAGGGAATACAGTACTCTGAAACTACTACTGAATCAACTGAAGCTAGTTCTACTCAACCTGCTGCTACTAAATAAATTATCTAATTAAATAATCTAAATAATAAGGTCATTTGAGGGAAACTTTTCTCTTCATGAGAATTGTTTTCCTTGTATTTATATCTAGCTTTCCCCTTAGTAAAAAATGAGGCACATAATAATGAAAAGAATTACTTTATGTGCGTTATTGATGACTTTATTTTTACTTCTTAGTTGTGGCAGTGGTACTACTAAGATGGAAGATCCTAAAACCACTTTCTTAACTTCTATTGCTAATTTGGGTAAGGGGTTCTTAGATGTTTTTACTTCTCTTTCTGATATGATTTCTGGGGCTTTGGGTATTAAAGCTGACACTAAGAAATTTGACATTGGTAACTATTTCACTGATATTGAAAAAACTATGAACACAGTTAAAGAGAAATTAAACACTGTAGTGGCAGAGAATAGTAAATATCCAAAATTAAAAGAAGTAGTTGATAAGTTTATTACTAACACATTAGATAAAATTGCTGATGGGGCAAAGGAGGCATCAAAAGGGGCTACCTGGTGACGATAAGATTGGTGGTGCTACTAATTCAGGACAAGATGCTGTAGCAGCAGACGTCACAAGTGTCAACTCTTTTGTTAAAGGCATTAAAACTATTATTGACGTGGTCTTGAAAGATAATGAAGGAAGTGCAGAGGCAAATAAGACCGCAGAAGATGGCAAAAAAGATATAGGTAAGTTGTTTAGTAATACTAAAGATGATGCTAAAGAAGAAAATATTGCAAAGGCAGCAGCTAGTATTGGTGCAGTGACTGGTGCTGACATCCTAAAAGCTATTGCTAAGTCTGGAAATGCTAATAATAATGTTGAAATTAATAATGCAAAAAATGCTGCTGAGATTGTTGTTGCTAAAAAGGATAGTGCTACTAAAGAGACTAAACAAAAGGATGCAGTAATAGCAGCAGGAATAGCACTACGGGCAATGGCAAATGATGGTAAATTTGCTGCTAAGAATGAAGAGAAATCTGCCAATGCAGTTAATGGTGTTGCTGCTAGTGCTGTTGGTAAGACTTTAAGTACTCTTATTATAGCAATAAGAAATACTGTTTATAATGGATTAAAGTCAATAAGCGATGCGCTCGCTACAGTTACACAAGAAGATAAATCTGCAGATTCTACTACACCTGCAGACGCAGCAGCTAATGGACAGAAACAGTAAAAGATTTATTAATAAACATAACTAAATAAAGTCATTTGAGGAAAACTCTTCTCTTTTTACGAGAACCGTTTTCCTTTTTTACTATCTTGTAATAATACTCAGTTCTAAATCATAGTGATATCAATCTTTTAACAACATATGATTAGTTTAAACTAATTAATAAACTAAAGAAAATATACTAAATATTTATGTTATAGTTAGGAACCTTCTTAAATCACATTTTACTAAAATAAGGTTCCTATAACACTTAAGATATTATATAATAATTACATAAGGAGTGTTTTATGGGACTTGCACAACCTGTTATTACTCAACAAATGGTTATAGCTGAACTGACTAGAGCTGGTATAAATAGAGATATTGCTATTGATCTGTCCTACAGATATTATAAAAATGAGCTTACTTATAAGGATATTGAATATTTAGAGACTACTTTTAACCTTAAGCTTGAAAAGGTAGAAGCACTTTTACAAGCCGAGATTAAATCTCTCAAGACTGAACTTGATACCAAGATAGATACTAAATTCAATGAACTTGATAATAAGGTTGATACAGTCAGAAATGAATTAAAATCTGACATTAAAGACCTGGATAATAAGATTGATACTGTTGAGAATAATCTTAACATCAAGATTGATACTAAGTTTAATGAACTTGATACTAAGATTGATGTTAACAAAATGGAACTTAAAAGCACATTAAAACTTCATGGTTGGATGTTTGGAACAATTATTACCCTTAATATAGGAATATTTTTAACATTAATGACCATAGTCTATTCATTGTTGAATAAGTGAATTTAAGTTAAATAAACCTTTTCTTTAATTGATTTACATATCAATTATCTTTATTACCAAAACTAATCAATTTTATTGATAACAATCAAACTTGTTTATTGTTATATCATTTCCAATTTTTGCAATGTTAAAGTATCTATGCTTTTAGTTTTTATTTTTATATTTATCAGAGGTTGTTAGTCATCTTTCCCCCTTGAATTAATAAGGAGGCACGTGATAATGAAAAGAATTACTTTATGTGCGTTATTAGTGACTTTATTTTTACTTCTTAGTTGTGGCAGTGGTACTACTAATATGGAAGATCCTAAAACCACATTCTTAACTTCTATTGCTAATTTAGGTAAAGGGTTCTTAGATGTTTTTACTTCTCTTAGTGATATGGTTGCTGGAGCCTTTGGTATTAAGGCTGACACTAAGAAATCTGACATTGGTAACTATTTCACTTCTATTGAAAAAACTATGAACACAGTTAAAGAGAAATTAAACACTGTGGTGGCAGAGAATGGTAAATATCCAAAATTAAAAGAAGTTGTTGATACTTTTATTACAGGCACATTAGACAAGATTGCTGAAGGAGCTAAGACAGCTGCTACTGGGGCTGCAGGTAATGCTATTAGTGAGGTTGTCAAATCTGATGCTGGTACTAGCGTTGACGCTACAAGTGTCAATGCCCTTGTTAAAGGGATTAAACAAATTGTTGATTTGGTAATAAAAGAAGGTAATGGACAAGCAGATAAAACTACCCCAGCTGATGATGATAAAAAGAATATTGGTAAGTTATTTGGAGCTGAAACTGCTGTTGATAAGGGTGCTGAAGAGAAACATGTAGCGGCTGCTAGTGCATCAATAGGGGCGGTAACTGGGGCTGACATATTACAAGCTATTGCTGCTGCTAATGCTGATGCTAAGAAAGATGGTAAAGTTAGTGAGGCTAAGGATGCAGCTGCTTTGGCTTTAGCTAAGGGTACTTCTACTGATAATGAGGAAAAACTTACTACTGCAGAATCCAAAAAAGATGCAGTTATTGCTGCTGCTATTGCACTGCGAGCAATGGCTAAGGATGGTAAATTTATTGTTAAGGATACTGCTGAAAAGAAGACTGAAGCTGAGTCTGCTAAAGGAGTTGCTGCTAGTGCTGTAGGCAAAGCATTAAGTACTCTTATTATTGCTATTAGGAATACTGTTGATACTGGTTTAAAGTCAATTAGTGATGCTCTAGCAGCTGTTAAACAAGGAGATAAGTCTGCAGATTTTACTACACCTGCAGAAGCAGCAACCGGTAGCCAGAAACAATAAAGAATTATTAATAACAAATACATAACTAAATAAAGTCATTTGAGGAAAACTTTTCTTTTCATAAGAATTGTTTTCCTTTTAGTTATATCTAGTTCCCCTTAGTAAAAAAGGAAGGACTATAATATGAAGAATGGATTAAGTGAGAGAATTAAAACTTAAATATAAGTATACTTATGACTTTATTTTTACTTCTTAGCTGTGGAAGTGGACATCAGTCTGCTACGGGTGGCGGAGCTGCTACAGGAGGGAGCAGTTTAAGTTCAGTTCTAATGAATATAAGTAGAAGTGCTGAGAATGCTTTTTATTCTTTTTTAGAGTTACTCTCTGATACATTAGGATTCAGAGTAACTAAAGATACAAAAAAGAGTGATGTAGCAGATTATTTTAACAGTCTAGGTGCTAAGCTTGGAAAGGCATCAGAAGAGTTAGAAGAGGTAGCAAAAAACTCAGAAACAGAGCTTGATAAAGTTGGTATAAACAAGATAATTAGAAGTGCAGTTGATACTGCTAAGGCTACTTTAATCACATTAAAAACTCATTTAGATTCTTTAAAAGATATAGGTGATGCTAACAAGGTTGTTGAAGTGACCTCCCAACAAAACGGAGCAGCAGCAAATACAGATAAATTAAAAACAGTATATAATTCATTGAAAGGAATAGTTGATATAGCTAAGACAGAAGGCGTTGAGGGGCTAAAAAAAAGTGAGGTAACATTGGCCTCAAATTCAATAGGAGTTGAGGCAAAAGATGGAGCTAAGGTCTTAACAACAGGTGCTGCTGGAGCAGCTGTGGGAGATAAAGCTGCAGCAATAGTAGCAGCAGTGAGAGGTGATGAAATGTTAGCTTCAATAGTTGCATCACAAGAAGGGGATGTTAAAGCAGTAACAGAAGATGTAAAGGCAGAGACAACACCATTGGAATTTGCAAAAGGGGGAACCGCAGATCACTTAGCAAAAGAAGCAGCTAAAGCAGCAGCTGTAGCGGGAGGAATAGCACTACGTTCGTTAGTTAAAGATGGTAAATTAGCTTCTCATTCTGGTAACGATGAAAAAGCAGTAGAAGCGGCAGGAATAACAGCGGTAAATAAACTGTTAGTATCAATAGAAGATATAATTAAGAAGACAGTAAAGAATGTTCTTGAGAAAGCAAAAGGGGAAATAGATAAAGCTAGAGCTCCAAAAACAGCAAATCAGCAGTAAAATAAATAGTTAGATTAATTACTTAAAATTAAGATTAGAAGGCAAACTTATCTCTAAGCCTGCCTTCTATATTGTTGTAATGAAATTAAAAAGTTGAATAGTTCGGTAGTAATGCAGAGAATCTTCAAACCGTATTTTAACCTCTTATAGTTAATTTAGTTTATTTGTTCCTGTAGCAATCTTGTTTAATGTTAAGAAAGGTTAAGATAAATCTGTTTATGCAGCTAATGGTGTTGTTATTAGTGCTAATTCTAAGACATTTAATCTATCGCAAGAACTGTTTTTAGTGCTTGTAAAGTAATTTCAACAGTATTTTTAATAGCAATTAGAAGATATACTAAACGATTAAATAATAAAATAAATCTTGAAATGCTATTACACCTGCAATTTTAACAGTTAACATAAATAACTAGTACAAAATAAATATATAACTAAATAAAGTCATTTGAGGAAAACTATTTCTCTATTCATGAGATTCGTTTTCCTTTTATTTGTATTTTTGCCCCTTTTGAGTAAAAAAGGAGGCACGTAATAATGAAAAGAATTACTTTATGTGCGTTATTAATGACTTTATTTTTATTTCTTAGTTGTGGCAGTGGCAGTACTAGTGCTGAGGATTCTAAAACCACTTTCTTAACTTCTATTGCTAATTTAGGTAAGGGGTTCTTAGATGTTTTTACTTTCCTTTCTGATATGATTACTGGGGCTTTTGATATTAAGTCTGAGACTAAGAAATCTGACATTGGTAAGTATTTCACTGATATTGAAAAAACTATGAACACAGTTAAAAAGAAGTTACAAACGGAAGTTAAAAAGAATGGTAACTATCTAAAGATAAAGGAAGTTGTTGATAACTTTATCACTAACACATTAGATAAAATTGCAGAAGGAGCAAAAGAAGCTGCTACTGGGGCTACTGGCGAAGATAAGATTGGTGGTGCTACTGCTGGTCAGGATGCTGTACCGGCTGATAAAACCGCCGTAAATTCTATTGTTAAAGGAATTAAAACTATTGTTGACGTAATTTTGAAAGATGGTGATGGAGATGCTACTGCTGATAAGACCGGCAGCGGAAGTGAACAAAAAACAATTGGTAAGCTGTTCGGTGAAAAGACTAATGATGGTACAGAAACACAAGCTGCTGCAGCTAGCGCATCAATTGGCGCTGTAAATGGGGCTGACATATTGCAAGCTATTGCTAACTCCTCTGAGGCTGCTGGTGAACCTACTATTCAGGCAGCTAAGAATGCTGCTGAGATTGCTGTTGCTAAACTTGAACAGGGTAAAACCCTTGATGCAGCACAAAAGGACGCAGTTATTGCTGCGGGTATTGCACTGAGAGCTATGGCTAAGGGTGGTAAATTTACTGCTAAGACTGGGGAAGATAAATCTGCTCATGCAGTTAATGGAGCAGCGGCAAGTGCTGTTGGTAAGACTTTAAGTACTCTTATTATTTCTATTAGAAATACTGTTGATAGTGGTTTAAAGACAATTAGTGAAGCACTAGCAGCAGTTAAACAAGAAGATAAATCTGTAGATTTTACTACACCTGTAGAAGCAGCAACTGGTGGACAGCAACAGTAAAGAATTAATAACAAATACATAACTAAATAAAGTCATTTGAGGAAAACCCTTCTCTTCATGAGAATTGTTTTCCTTTTTTACTATCTGTAATAGTATTCAGGTCTAAGGCTTAGTGATAGCATTTCTTTAACAATATATTAAGGTAAGTAAATGTTGTTATTAAAACCGCATTTAAGATTTTTGGTAAACTAAAGAAAATAGACTAAATACTTTATTTTATATTTAGGGACTCTCTTAAATCACATTTAATTAACATAAGGTTCCTATAATACTTAAGATATTATATAATAATTACATAAGGAGATTTTATGCAAGATTCATCGCTACATTCTGTTGAGAGTACACAAATTTTTAATGGGCATATTACAGAGGAGATTATATACCAAGAATTTGTAAAAATGGGTATGCAAGATTTTATTGCGAATGATCTCTCTAAAAGATATTACCGTAATGAACTGACTTACAGGGATATTGAATATTTAGAGAGTAATTTTAATCTTAAGCTTGAGATGTTAGAGCGTAGTTTAAAATCTGAAGTTATTTTTGTTAAGACTGAACTTGATAACAAAATAGACTCTGTTGAGAATAACTTAAATGTGAAGATTGATAATGTTAGAAATGAGTTAAAATCCGATATTAGAGACCTTGATAACAAAGTAGATGCAGTTGAAAATAATTTAAATGCGAAGATTGACACTAAATTTAATGAACTTGATAACAAGATTGATACTAAATTCAATGAACTTGATAATAAGATCGATAATGTTAGAAATGAGGTTTCTCTTGTTAGAAAAGATATGGAAATTAATAGGGTGGAGCTTGATAATAAACTTGATAAAACCGCATCAGAATTTAAAAGTACATCAAGATTACATAATTGGATGTTCGGAACTCTAATTACCCTAAATATAGGAATATTTTTAACATTAATGTCTATAGTCTATTCATTGTTGAATAAGTGAATTTAAGTTAAATAAACCTCTTCTTTATTTGATTGTATATCAGTTATTTTCTTATCAAAATCATTTAATTATTTATCAATAACAATTAATATTGTTAATTGTTATATCATGCCCAATTTCTTTAAGATTATAGGCACTATAATCTTAGTTTTTGTTTTTATTTTATTCAAAGATTGCTAACCATCTTGCCTACCCTGAGTTAATAAGGAGGCACGTGATAATGAAAAGAATTACTTTTTGTGCGTTATTAATAGCTTTATTTTTACTTCTTAGTTGTGGCAGTGGCAGTGCTAGTGCTGAGGATCCTAAAACCACTTTCTTAACTTCTATTGCTAATTTAGGTAAAGGCTTCTTAGATGTTTTTACTTCTCTTTCTGATATGGTTGCTGGGGCTTTGGGTATTAAAGCCGAGACTAAGAAATCTGATATAGGGAAATACTTTAGTGATATTGAAAAAACTGTGACATCTGTTAAAAAGAAATTAAACACTGTAGTGGCAGAGAATGGTAACTATCCAAAGATAAAGGAAGTCGTTGATAACTTTATCACTAACACATTAGATAAAATTGCTGATGGGGCTAAGGAAGCTGCTAAAGGGGCCACTGGTAGCGATGCTATTGGTGGTGCTACTACTGCTGGTCAAGATGCTGTAGCAGCAGACACTACAAGTGTTAACTTACTTGTTAAAGGGATTAAAGAAATAGTTGGTGTGGTTTTGAAAGATGGTGATGGAGATGCTACTAAAACCGCTGAAGAACAGCAAAAAACAATTGGTAAGTTGTTTAGTGAAAAGAAAGCCAATGGTGGCACAGAAGCAGAGGCGGCAGCAGCAAGTGCTTCAATTGGTGCAGTAACTGGCGCTGATATCCTAAGAGCTATTGCTAGTTCTAGTGATGCTACTGCTGGTGGAGTTGATATTGATCAAGCAAAAGATGCTGCAAGTATTGCTTCTGGTAAAACAGATAATGCTAAGGATCTTACTATAGGATCCGCAAAGAAGGATGCGGTTATTGCTGCTGGAATAGCTCTAAGAGCTATGGCTAAGGATGGTAAATTTGCTGCTAAGCAAAATGAAGATAAATCTGTTCATGCAGTTAATGGTGTTGCTGCTAGTGCTGTTGGTAAGACTTTAAGTACTCTAATAATAGCAATAAGGAATACTGTTGATAGTGGTTTGAAAACAATTAATGCAGCTCTTGCTACAGTTACACAAGAAGATAAATTTGTAGATTCTACTACACCTGCAGACTCAACAGCTAGTGGACAATAATAAATTATTATCAATAAAATATGCATAACTAAATAAAGTCATTTGAGGAAAACTCTTCTTTTCATAAGAATTGTTTTCCTTTTAGTTATATCTAACTTTCCCTTAGTAAAAAAAGGAAGGATTATAATATGAAGAATGGATTAAGTGAGAGAATTAAAACTTAAATATAAGTATACTTATGACTTTATTTTTACTTAGCTCTTGTAATAATTCAGGAAAGAATCTTACAGATGATGAAGTGGCTAAATCTGATGGCACTGTTATTGATTTAGCTAAATTAACTAAGAACATCAAAGACTCTGTTGCTTTTGCTAAAGATGTTAAAGAAGTTCATTCTTTAGTTAAATCCATTGATGAACTTGCTAAAGCTATTGGGAAAAAAATTCAACAAAATTCTGATCAATTTGCTAATGATGGTGCTCATAATGGCTCTTTAATTTCAGGTGCGTTTCAAGTAATATTGACTGTAGAAACTAAATTGAAGTCTTTAGAGGATACAGTTGGACTTTCTGATGCACTTAAGGCAAAGGTTACTAGTTCTAAGACCTCAAGTAGAGCATTCTTAGATAAAGTGAAATCAAAGCATACTGAGCTTGGTAAAGAAGGTGCTAGTGATGATGATGCTAGAGCAGCCATACTTGTAAGTCATGGTACTAAAGATAAAGGAGTTGATGAACTTGTTAAGCTCAATACAGCAATTGATGAATTATTAAAGGCTTCTGAATCGGCAGTAACATCTGCAATTAATGCGCTTACAATTCCTGCTAAACCTTAACCTAAGAGATAAATTATTATTATAAGATTAGTTTTTAATCAATTGTTATTTTCTTATAAAATAAAGTCTATAAATAATAAGCTAAGAGTTTCCTTCTCTTAGCTTTTTTTGTTATTTTTATTCTATCTTTACTTCTTAGCTGTGGCAGTGGTACTACTAGTGCTGAGGATACTCAGGGTAGATTCTTAAAGTCAGTTATTAGTTTAGGTAATGATTTCTTAAATGTTTTTACTTCACTTTCTGATATGGTTGGAGGGGTTTTAGGTTTTAATACTAATACTAAAAAATCTGATATTGGGAACTACTTTAAGACTATGCATGATACTCTTTCATCTACTAAGACATCCCTTGAGAAAATTGTTGCTGATATGAAGTCCGAAAACAATCCTAATGCAGAAGCTACTGATATGGCAGTAAAAAAACTAGTTAGTGAAACACTTGATAAGATACTTGATGGAGCAAAAATCGCTAGTGAGGATATTGGTGATGCTAGTGACCCACTTGGTAATGTTGCTGCTCAGAATGCAGGTGGTAGTGCTGGAACCGGTGTTGATAGTTTAGTTAAAGGAATTAAATCAATTGTAGAAGTGGTACTTAAAGAAGGAAATCCTGAGGCGGGGGATGATAAAAAGGCTGAAGATGGTAATACTGCAAGAACTGCTGCTGCTGGTGCGGGTAAGTTATTTGCTAACGATAATGCCGGAGCTGCTGATGCTGCAAAAAAATCAGCTGCTGATGCTGCTAAAGCTGTTGGGGCTGTAACTGGGGCTGACATTTTAAAGCTATGATTAAGGATGGTAGTGAGGCTTCTACTAATGCTGCTAAGGCTAATGCTAAAGATGGAACTATTGCAGGTGCTATTGCATTAACAGCTATGGCTAAGAATGGTAAATTCGCTAATGATAATGCTGGAACTGCGGAGGTTACTGTTGCAGTTAAGGGAGCAGCAGTAAGTGCTGTTACTAAAGCATTGGGTACTCTAACTATAGCTATAAAAAATACTATTGACAGGGGTCTTAAGACTGTTAAAGAAGCTATGAAAATTAATCCTGCTGATACTCCTTTAACTATTGATAAGCAAACCTCTGAAAATAAGAGTTAATAATCAGAATTAATAAATCATACATAACTAAATAAAGTCATTTGAGGAAAACTATTTCTCTATTCATGAGAATCGTTTTCCTTTTTTTAATTTTAGTAGATTAAATATTTGTACTAAAGATAAGACAGTAACTTTTATTCAGTTCCCTATTAATTAGGTGTAAGTAAGTATTATAAGATTAGTTTTGTTTGGTATGTAATTAATTTTATTTTGTTAAAATAATTTTAAATAGATTTTAATTATTACGGAATAAAATAATCGGGGTTTTATGGAATTTATTTTTGTTATTTAAAATAAAAGGGTGTACATTTACCAGTAATTATTATATTTCAATATAGAGACTTAATAATTAAATAATCTAATATCCCAGGAGGGAGATATGAAGAGAAGTATTTTGTCAGTATGTATGTTAGCATTATTATGTTTGTTATCATGTGATATGAATGCCCTTAATGATTTATTAAATGAAGTAAGGGAAAAGGTTTTAGATGAAAGCAAAGATAATAAAGATTTAAACCATGAACAAGGAAATCAGGAACAAAAAGAAGATGTTATAGATGATTTTGAGAAAGGAGTAGAAATACAACAGGATATGGAAATACAACCTGTTAATTCGGGATTTGAGGTGTCTAAGCAAGTAGATCCATATTATGTTCAAGAAGAAGTAATAAAAATAGAAGAAAAAGATTTAGTTCCAAGTACTGAATCCGAAAAAGAAGCACAAGAAGAAATTGAAAAGGCAGAAAGTGTGTTTCAAGCTTCTGAATTTGCTAAATTAACAGAGGAACGGATGTTAGGTCTTAAGAACGACTATGAGCAGATAAAAACCAGTTTTTATGATATTTTCTCAGAACTTAATAATAAAATTCAAAATAAAATAGAGCGTTATTCTAGACGTAATAAGAGACAGATTAATAGGATACAGATACAGAAGCTAATTCAATCTTACAATCAATTAAATGAGCAAAGGTCTAATATTGATAGACTTATGATTCAAGTTGATAGTGGACTTGATGAGTTAGGATCAGCAAAATTATTCTTTAATAAGGCTAAGGTGACATTAAAAGAAGGTATTACTGAAAGATTGATAAATAAACATAGAAATTACTGGAGGTCAAGAAGAGGAGAGAGTGATTTAGTATCTAGACAGGCACGAAGAGAAGCAGAGAATGCGTTAACTCAATTAGAATCTTCTTCTATGAAGTTAATTGAGGCAAAGGTAATAAAGAAAGAAATAGAAGAACTTATTAGTGAGGCAAAAACTGTTCTAGAGAATTTTGCAAGATAAGAATATATGTGAGGGTATGAATATATATCGTCTAATACTAGTGTTTTAAAGAAGAGTCTTCTGTGAAAGGAGATTCTTTTTTATTTAAACAGATATTAAAAAGAGGAAAAAGAATTATTGGAGGCAGTGATATTTGATGTCAAAGACCCTATTATGTTGTCAAGCTATAGTTAATCAAGAGGATAAATTGTTTTTAAAGGCTACTGGAGTTGAAGAAATTTAAAATAAAGACTTATAGATAAAGGCCAGTAGTAAATAATAAAGGTCATTTAAAGTATAAGATTTTTTTGTGATTTAAAAGGTCAAACAGAGAATATGTTTTCTTGGGTTATATATATATAAAATCATACTAATTGATAGTAATCTATTTTTGATTATTTTAGCAATTAATCTAGGGGATATAGTTGTTTGCACCAAAATCATACCAAACAATATCAAGATAAAAAGAATAGTTTTAAATAAATAACGATAGTAGTGTAAAACATAGTACTACGTCTTTTTAAGAGAGAATAAAAAAAATAGAGAATTTTAAATAAAATAATTTGTATTTTAGACAAAGTGATATATATTTTAAATTAATAATGATTATTATTTAATATAATAATCATTATTAATTTCAAGGAAGGAGAATATTTATGAGAACAAACCTATTTATATTTACATTGTTAATTATAGGATTAGTATCTTGTGATCTAAATTCTAAATTATTGGGTAGTAAAAAAGGAAACAAAGATGTTCCAAAAAAGGTTGTAGATGGTGTTCAAGGAGATGAGTCATACAAACAAGCTAATGTCGATGATTTAGCAAAGGTTGTAAATGATATTCAAGGAGATGAACCAGCAAAGGAAGATAAGGATGTTGCTGATAAGGCAGAGTTAATATCTGAGCTTAAAAAGGATACCGAAAGTCTTATTACAGTAGTAAAGAAAGATAAGGCTGAAGTTGAGGATGGAAATCAATATGAAATGAAGGATGAAGTATTTAAAGCAGTGACAGATGCTGTTAATAATAAGACACTAGATAGTGTTGAGAATAAGGAAGCAAGAAGATTATTTTATTCCTCTTTGGGATACGATAAAGGAAAAATAAAAGAATTTGCAAAGATTCTTAAAAAGATAGAATCAGATGCTACAAACAAGGGTACATGGATTAAGGATATAATAGTTGCAGGTAGAGAACATCTTCAATCTAATTTTGAGAAAGTAATTGATAAGTTAGAAAAGAGTAAAGATAAACTTGCTAAATTGAGTCTTGTTGATTTAAAAGAAGTTAAAACAAAGTTTGACGAAATTAAGTCACAAAGAGAAGCTTTTATAAAAGCTGTAGATAGTCTTATTGCATCTTATAAAGCCAAGACAGATGGTATTGATTCTGACAGTGAGAAATTAATAAAGCATGTTGAGAAAGAATATAAAGATCTAATTACAGTTAAAATTCCTGGAGTGAAATCAGTATATGATAAGATTGTAGGTGTGCTAGATACAATTAAGTAATTATTAATGATATTTAAATATAAAGGAAGATAGCTTAACATAAGCCTATCTTCCTATTTTTATTTAGAGTAAGTAAAAATCCTATTTATCTGGCAACAATACCTGTGCGAGTAAGTAAGTCTTTTACTAATGTAAGTTTTGAGTATGGATTTTTTAATGCTTGGTATAATTGGTAATTATCATAAGATGATGTAGGATATGATTGGTAATCTTTGTTATTGAGTTTTTGTATTTTTGTAATTAAAGAACTTACTTCAGTTTTGAGTTCATCTAATTTTGTCTTTGCAGATAGGTCGCTTTGTAAATTTCCACCGTAATCATTATAAGTAATGAGTATTGTAGCTGCATTGAAACCCTTTTCAATTTCACTTAGAAGTTTTTTAAGATCCGCTTCTAATTTATCTTTTGTAAATTTGGAGAGTTCTTCTCTTGCCGTTTGTTTTTCATGTTCTTCAGCTCTTATTCCATAATAATTGCTTAATTTGATCCTATGAAATTCAACTTTTTCCAAATCATCTTTTATTTGTTCAGCTAATTTAAGTGCTTGCTCAACACTATTTGTAGTTTTATTTAAGTTAAATTTATATTGGTTGTCTAATCTGGTTTCTAACTTCGAATCTTCATCCTCATCTTCGTCAAATTCATATTCCTCAATTGTTATGGAACTGTCAGAGTATGAACCTGATATTATTGGGTTTGAGTCATAATGTAAGTTATAGGTATATCCGTATTGAATATTATGTGATTCACCATTTAATGCATTCAGAGAAGTTTTACTGTTGCCTATGAGAGGAATTGGGTGTTCAATTGTCTTACTGTTTTGAGGAGAAGGATTATTAGTATTATTTTGACTTGGGTAGGTTGTATCATCATCTAGTGTTGATATGTTGTTGTGTTCTGTTGTATGAGTTAAATCTGTTTTTGCAGGAGTATTAATGACTATTTTTTGTGTTACTATATTTTCATCAGTATTTGAAGTAATGATTGAAGCATTATCAATAATGATATTACTATTAGAATAACTTTTACTTTGGCTTGTATCAGCAGTTATAATAGTAATATCTTTGTGTGCAGGCAAACTGAATTTTTCTTTTTTTGTCTCAGGTTGAGTTAAAACTGATATACTTTTTTGAGGTTTGGTTTGTTTAGGAGATATATCTTTTGTACTTTTGTTATTAATTTTAGATAGCTGATTATCACTAAAAATATTTTTCATGTCTATCTCATTAGTGTTCATCATCATGGAGTTTACTTTATCAAGTGTTTGTGAATACCTTGTGTGAATTTCTTCATCAGTAAAAAAGAACTTACAACCAATCAAACTGAGAAGTAAGGTTAAAGCCAAATATTTATTTTTTAAAATCATATTTTGCTCCTTAAAAGTTAATTATACTAGATAAGTATATATCAATATAAATGAATTATTATTAGGATGGGTAGATTTTTAAGATTGGTGTAGCGTATTTTATACTATTAAAAACTAAACTA
>NZ_CP075400.1 GCF_023035875.1 Borrelia puertoricensis | reverse complement strand
TAGTTTAGTTTTTAATAGTATAAAATACTAGTTAAGCTAATCTTAAAAATCTCATTCTGTACGATTTAGTTTTTATTTCTATGTCTATGCTCATAACACACTTTTTTAATTGATTCAAATACTTTCTCTTCAGGATCGTTTTCAATAAGAGGAGGTGGTCCTGAAGGAGAACTAGGAGGATTTAAAAACATAAAATAATTATCAAAAACATCAGTGAGTCTTTTCTCTATTTTATAATAATCTTTTGCATCTATATTAAGCTTTTCATCTCTACCCTCTATATTAAGTGGATTATCTTTGCCATATTTAATATGCTTAAGTAATTCTTTAACTTTTCCCTTATCATTCAGTTTTAATAAAAACCTTTTAATATATCCCTCTATTTTAGATACATCTCCTTGTAAATAAATATCAAAATGACTTGAACCACCCTTAGGTAATTCATTTTTTAACGCATTAACAAAAAAGTTAATGTATCAAACTCTTCTTTATTAAGCTTAAGATTATCTCTCCAATCTGACTTTAAATTAACATGCCCTAGATTTTGAAATAAATCACCTTTATTATCAGAATTTTTAAATAATTCACAACTTACAAAACAAATTATACAAAATATAAATACAATTCTATATATAAAATTTATCTTCTCTCTCACACACAAAATCCAACATCAACTTACTTTTTATAAAGTATATCTCATTATTACTGTTATTCAACAGAATAATAGAAAAACTTTATTTTTATTATTTAATATTAAGCTTATCTTTTAATCTATTTAATGCCTTATCATCCAATTTGAGTTTACTAATATTTAATGCACCAGAAATAGCTATTATCTCTTCATAAGACAACCTACACCCTTTTAAGATATGATTCTTAAAACTTTTAGTAGCAATAGGCACAAGCTTTTCAATAACATCAAGCAATATTTTGGCATATTCACTCATCTCTTTTGATGAATTTTCACTAACCTCTTTCGATTCATTTAATGCCAACCTTAATTTGATAAAATGAAAAAGATTATTTAAATCAATCTGCCAATACCATTCAGTATACAAGCTTAAAGGTAAAGCTATTCTAGAAACTTCTTTGAAACATTACTATTTATCATATCTTGATATAACTTGTAACAAGTTTTTTGACTCTCTCTTAAATCACTTAACACATTCTTTGCAAAATTAGCTTCAATTTGATTACTCTCAATATTTTGTATTTTTAGATCCTCCTCTAAAGGCACATAAAACTCTTCTCTAAGAAAACTATATGAACCAGATACTTCATTAATCCTTGCTGTTCTATGTCTCATCCATTGCCTTGCAACAAATATAGGAGCCTTAATATAAAATGTAAAAACCACTTGTTCAAATGGACTTGTGTGCTCATTTCTAACTAAATAATCTATAAGTTCAGCATCTGTCCTCCTAATTCTCTCACCTCGATATGAAATCCTTGCTGCATTCAATATTCTCTCCTCACTACCCATATAATCAACAAGTTTGATAAAGCCTTTATCTAAAACCTTATATTCCTTATTTAATAAATCTTCTCTCTCAATATCAGTATTCAAAACAATTACACCTCAACACCTTAAAATAATTCACTAGTTATTCAATTTAAATCATTATATAGTTTTTAGAAACTTATTTAAATAAAATTAAAGAAGGTCCCTTATAAAGGAACTCTTCTTGAAAATACTAATATTATAAAATATTTAAATTTTTCAGTCTCTATCTTGAAAGATTACCTAGAGCAGACTTTGCCTCACTAATAAGTTCTTCTATTTCTTTTATCTTTGCCATTGCTTCAATTAACTTCACAGAAGAAGATTCTAGTTGTTCTAAAGAACTTTCCGCATTACTTCGTGCCTTTCTAGCTAGAAAATCACCATTCCCTCTTCTTGACCAGTAACTTCTACGTTTGTTATTTCTTAATCTGTCAGTAATAGCTTCTTTTAAAATCTTTTCAGAATCTTCAAAAAAATATTTTGCAGAACTTCTTTCATTAAGTCCAACCTCAACTTCATTCATAAGCCTCTCGAGATTAGACCTTTCATCATTTAACTTATTTTGCAATTGAGTTAACTTTCTTATCTTTTCTATATTTTCCTTACGCTTTTTGGTTAGTGATATTCTTTCACTCTGAATTTTTCCCATTATATCATAAAAATCAGCTCTTCCTCGCTCACATCTATCTTTAAGCTCAAGTGCATTCTTAATTAATTGCTGGAATCCAGAATCTCCAAGAGCACCTTTTACTTTTTCAATTTCTGCTTGTGCTTCTTTTTCGGATTCAGTACTTGGAACTAAATCTTTTTCTTCTATTTTTATTACTTCTTCTTGAGGATAGTATGGATACTCTTGCCTAAACACCTCAAATCCCGCATTAACAGGTTTTACTTCCATGTCTTGTTGTATTTCTACTCCTTCTTCAAGAGAATCTATAACAACTTCTTTTTGTTCCTGATTTCCTTGTTCATGGTTTAAATATTTATTATCTTTGCTTTCATCTAAAACCTTTTCCCTTACTTCATTTAATAAATCATTAAGGGCATTCATATCACATGATAACAAACATAATAATGCTAACATACATACTGATAAAATATTTCTCTTCATATCTCCCTCCTGGGATATTAGATTATTTAATTATTGAATCTCGATATTGAAATACAATAATTACTGACAAATGTACACCCTTTTATTTTAAATAACAAAAATAAATTCCATAAAACCTCAATTATTCTATTCTGTAATAATTAAAGGTAATTCAAAATTATTTTAATAAGTAAATTTATACAATAAAGAACAAAAATATAATCTTAATCTAAAACTTGTAATCAATCACATCCAATTTAAACTTAAAAAATAAATAATCAAAAAACAATTAACTAAAGTAAACATATCATTCAATAAAAACAAAAACTAAGAAACCTGGTTCCTACCTTTACTTTCAGAATAATTTTACTCACTTACTAATCAAAACTAATCTCATAATACTTACTTACACCTAATTAATATGGAACTGAATAAAAGTTACTGTCTTATCTTTAGTACAAATATCTATATAAATAAAGTCATTTGAGGAAAACGAATCTTATAAAAAGAATAGTTTTCCTCAAATGACTTTATTTAGTTATATATTTATTTTGTACTAGTTATTTATGTTAACTGTTAAAATTGCAGGTGTAATAGCATTTCAAGATTTATTTTATTATTTAATCGTTTAGTATATCTTCTAATTGCTATTAAAAATACTGTTGAAATTACTTTACAAGCACTAAAAACAGTTCTTGCGATAGATTAAATGTCTTAGAATTAGCACTAATAACAACACCATTAGCTGCATAAACAGATTTATCTTAACCTTTCTTAACATTAAACAAGATTGCTACAGGAACAAATAAACTAAATTAACTATAAGAGGTTAAAATACGGTTTGAAGATTCTCTGCATTACTACCGAACTATTCAACTTTTTAATTTCATTACAACTAATATAGAAGGCAGACTTAGAGATAAGTTTGCCTTCTAATCTTAATTTTAAGTAATGAATCTAACTATCTATTTTACTGCTGAGCTGCTGGTTTTGGGGATCTAGCTTTATCTATTTTTTTCTTTTGCTTTCTCAAGAACATTCTTTTACTGCCTTCTTAATTATATCCTCTATTGATACCAATAACTTATTTACTGCACTTACTCCTACTGCTTGTACTACTTTGTCATCATCATTATTATTCGCAGCTAATTTACCATCCTTAACTAAAGAACGTAATGCTATACCTCCTGCTACAGCTGCTGCTTTAGCTACATCTTTTGCTAACTGACCTGTATCACTTCCTCCTCTTGCAAACTTTAGTGCACTTGTCTGTGCAGTTGCATCAACTGCTAGTGCTGCATCAGCATCACTTTCTTGTGACTTAACTATTGAAGCTAATATTTCTTCACCACTAACTGCTGCTACTATTGCTGCGGCTTTATCTCCCACAGCTGCTCCTGCATTAGCACCTGCAGCTAAGACTTTTACTCCATCTTTATTATCTGCATTACCTACTTTTACTGCTACATTTCCAGCTTCTGGCTTTGGAACACCTACCTTACCTGCTTCTTCTACAATTCCTTTCAATGCATTATATACTTTCTTTAATTCAACATCAGTTGGTGCTGTGCCTTGAGCATTACTTGCAGCCTCACCTACTGGTTTAGCATCACCGATATCTTTTAAAGAGTCCAAATGAGTTTTTAATGTGTTTAAAATAGACTTAGCAGAATCAACTGCACTTCTAATTATCTTGTTTAGCTCACCTTTATCAAGCTCTGTCTCTGACTTTTTGCTATCTTTTCTAATTCTGTTGATGCGTCTCCAAGCTTAGCACCTAAGCTGTTAAAATACCCTCCTACATCCTCTTTCTTTGTAGTTGATTTAGCAGTAAAACCTAATGTACCAGAAAGTAGCTCTAAAAATGCATAAAAAGCATTCTTAGCACTTCTACCTACATCCATGAGAACAGAACTTAAACTGCTCCCTCCTGTAGCTGCCCCGCCACCATTAGCCGAATCAACCGACTGTTGTCCACTGCCACAACTAAGAAGTAAAAATAAAGTCAAAAATAACGCACATAAAGTAATTCTTTTCATTATCACGTGCCTCCTTTTTACCTCAGAAAGACTATATAAACACAAAAGGAAAACAATTCTTATGAAAAGAAAAGTTTTCCTCAAATGACTTTATTTAGTTATGTATATTGTTATTAAATTCTAACTAGTTTTTCTTAGCTTCAGAAGCCTGATTATCATTAGTTAAAGTAGTATCAGTAGGATTAATATTCATAGCATCTTTAATAGTTTTAAGGCCTGAGTCAATAGTATTTCTTATTGCTATTGTTAAAGTATCTAATGCTTTAGTAACTGCACTTATTGCTGCACCTTTAACTGCAGTAACAGCATCATCAGCAGCAGCACTAGGACCAGCAAATTTACCATTCTTAGCCATCGCTCGCAGTGCTATACCTCCTGCA
Organism: Borrelia puertoricensis; assembly: GCF_023035875.1. Taxonomy (NCBI): domain Bacteria; kingdom Pseudomonadati; phylum Spirochaetota; class Spirochaetia; order Spirochaetales; family Borreliaceae; genus Borrelia; species Borrelia puertoricensis. Next base: position 51,660 of record NZ_CP075400.1, on the reverse strand, counting down.
ATAGTAGCATCTTTAGGGGCAGCTCCAGCATTCTGAGAAGTAGCTAATTTAACAGCATCACCATCATCCTTAATCATAGCTTGTAAAATGTCAGCGCCAGTTACAGCCCCAACAGCTTTAGCAGCATCAGCTGCAACCTTTTTTGAATTGTTAACATCACCAACAGCTCCCGCACCAGTAGCAAATAATTTACCTGATTCACCATCCCCAGCAGCAGCGGTTCTTGCAGTAGAACCATCACTAGCCTTTTTATCATCCCCAGCATCGGAATTTCCTTTTTTTTCACCAAGTACCACATCTACAATTGATTTAATACCCTTTACTAGTTTATCGACTTCACTACCAGCAGCACCACCGTTATTCTGAGCAGCAACATTACCAAGCAGGTCATTACTATCAGTACCAATAGCCTCACTAGCAGTCTTAGCACCCTGGATTATTTGATCAAGAGTATTAGTAATTAGAGATTTTACAGCGGTATCAGTAGCCTCTGCATTAGGATTATTATCAGATTTCATGTCAGCAACAATTTTCTCAAGAGATGTCTTAGTAGATGAAAGAGTATCATGCATAGTCTTAAAATAGTTCCCAACATCAGATTTTTTAGTAGTAGTATTAAAACCTAAAACCCCTCCAACCATATCAGAAAGGGAAGTAAAAACATTTAAGAAATCATTACCTAAACTAATCACAGACTTTAAGAACCTACTCTGAGGATCTTCCATCTTAGTAGTACCACTGCCACAGCCAAGAAGTAAAAATAAAGTCAAAAATAACGCACATAAAGTAATTCTTTTCATTATCACGTGCCTCCTTATTACTTTTTAAGAGGCAAAAAAGACTTCGAAATGATATAACAATAAACCATATTGATTGTTGTTAACGAAAAATTAAATGATTTTGATAAAAAAAAATAATTGATAATATCTCAATTAAATAAATCTACTTTACTAATAATGACATTAATGCTAAGAATATTCCTATATTAAGGGTAATTAGAGTTCCAAACATCCAACCATGAAGTCTTAATGTACTCTTAAGTTCCATTTTGTTAACATCAATTTTATTATCCAAGTCTTTAATATCAGATTTCAATTCAATTCTAACAGTATCAATCTTATTATCAAGTTCATTGAACTTAGTATCAATTTTGATGTTAAGATTATTCTCAACAGTATCGATTTTAGTATCTAGATCTTTAATGTCAGATTTTAATTCACCTCTAACGTTATCAATCTTATTATCAAGTTCATTGAATTTAGTATCAATCTTGATGTTAAGATTATTCTCAACAGAATCAATTTTGTTATCAAGGTCTCTAATGTCAGATTTTAATTCACTTTTAACGTTATCAATCTTGATGTTAAGATTATTCTCAACAGAATCAATTTTGTTATCCAAGTCTCTAATATCAGATTTTAACTCATTTCTAACGTTGTCAATTTTATTATCAAGGTCTCTAATATCGGCTTGTAAAGTTGCTTCTACCTTTTCAAGCTTAAGGTTAAAAGTAGTCTCTAAATACTCAATATCCTTGTGCGTAAGCTCATTTTTATAATATCTGTAAGAGAGATCAATAGCAATATCTCTATTTATACCAGCTTTAGTAAGTTCAGCTATAACCATTTGTTGAGTAACTACTGGTTGAGCAAGTCCCATAAAACACTCCTTATGTAATTATTATATAATATGTTAACTGTTATAGGAACCTTATGTTAGTAAAATATGATTTAAGAGGGTACCTAACTATAACATAAATATTTAGTGTATATTTTCTTTAGTTTATTAATTAGTTTAAACTAATCATATGTTATTAAAATTGATATCAGTACTATTTAAATATGAGTATTATTACAAATATATAGATAAAAGGAAAACAATTCTTATGAAGAGAAGAGTTTTCCTCAAATGACTTTATTTAGTTATGCATATTTTATTGATAATAATTTATTATTGTCCACTAGTTGCTGCATCTACAGGTGTATTAACATCTGCAGATTTATCTTCTTGTTTAACAGCTGCTAGTGCATCACTGCTTGTCTTTAACCCACTATCAATAGTATTTCTTATTGCTATTATTAGCGTACTTAATGTTTTGTTTACAGCACTAGCAGCAACACCATTAACTGCATTGGCAGATTTCTCTTCAGTCTTAGCAGCAAATTTACCATCCTTAGCCATTGCTCTTAGAGCTATTCCAGCAGCAATAACTGCATCCTTTTGTGCTTCATCTTTAATTTCTTTATTAGCCTCTTTCTTGGCAGCAGCAATCTCAGCAGCATTTTTTGCTTTTTCAATCTCAACATCATTATTAGCAGTCTCACCAGACTTAGCAATAGATTGTAAGATATCAGCCCCAGTTACAGCTCCGATTGAAGCACTAGCTGCTGCTGCCTCTGCATCAGTACTATTAGCGTTAGCACCAAGTAACTTACCAATTGTTTTTTGCTGTTCATCTTTGGTTTTAGTAGCATCTCCATCACCATCTTTCAAAACCACACCAACTATTTCTTTAATCCCTTTAACAAGTAAGTTAACACTTGTAGTGTCTGCTGCTACAGCATCTTGACCAGCAGTAGTAGCACCACCAATAGCATCGCTACCAGTGGCCCCTTTAGCAGCTTCCTTTGCTCCTTCTGCGATCTTGTCTAATGTGTTAGTGATAAACTTATCAACAACTGTCTTAACTTTCTCATAATTCCCATTTTTAGTAACTTGATCTTGTAACTTCTCTTTAACAGATGTCATAGTGTTTTCAATAGAAGTGAAATAGTTACCAATGTCAGATTTCTTAGTCTCAGCATTAATACCAAAGGCTCCAGCAACCATATCACTAAGAGAAGTAAAAACATCTAAGAACCCTTTACCTAAATTAGCAATAGAGTTTAAGAATGTGGTTTTAGGATCCTCAGCACCAGTAGTACCACTGCCACAACTAAAAAGTAAAAATAAAATTACAAATAAGCAATATAAATTATCATCAAATGATAAAACAAGATAAAATCAATGAATAAATATAAGGACCAAAAGAAAAAAGAAATCAAAGGAATCATAAGAAGTATAACAAAGTAGTAAAGGAAGTAAATAAAGAAATAAAAGAACAAAAAAAGCTAAGAGAAGCAAACTCTTAGCTTATTATTTATAGACTTTATTTTATAAGAAAATAACGATCAATTAAAAACTAATCTTATAATAATAATTTATCTTTAGTTAGAGGGTTTAACAGAAGTTGAAAGCTCCTTAATTGCAGACGTTACTGCAGCTTCAGCATCTTTTAACAAAGTATCAACTGCTGTATTTAAATCACCAAGCTCTTTTGCTCCATTCTCCCCACTAGGCTTACCATTTCTATCTATAGCTTTTTGTGCATTATCATCAGTAGTTGCTCCACTATCAACCGCTAACTCACCAGTTTTATTTTTCAACTTATTTATAAATGCTTCAGCTGCAGTCGTAACACCACTAACTTTTTGGGTTAAATTTTGTTGATCTTTAATAAATTCTGAAATTTGCAAAGCTTTTGATTTTTTTACTATATCTAATGTGATACTAAAAACTCCTGCTATCAATGCAGTATTTTTACCACTATCAGTACCAAGTGTATCTTGATTCTGAATTTTCTTACCAATAGCTTTAGCAAGCTCATCAATGGACTTAACTAAAGAATGAACTTCTGTAACACTCTTAGCAAAAGCAACAGAGTCTTTGATGTTCTTAGTTATTTTAGCTAAATCAATAACAGTGCCATCAGATTTAGCCACTTCATCATCTGTAAGATTTTTTCCTGAAGTATTACAAGATAAGAGTAAAAATAAAGTCATTAATAACGCACATAAAGTAATTCTTTTCATTATCACGTGCCTCCTTATTACCTCAGGAGGGCAAGATACAACTAAAAGGAAAACGAATCTCATGAATAGAGAAATAGTTTTCCTCAAATGACTTTATTTAGTTATGTATTTGTTATTAATTCTGTGATTATTTTTTAGTTTCAGAGGTTGTATTATCAGTAGTTACAGGGGTATCAGTAGAATTAAATTTCATAGCATCTTTAACAGTTTTAAGTCCCACGTCAACAGTATTTCTTATAGCAATAGTTAAAGTACCCAATGCTTTAGTTACTGCGCTTATTGCTGCTCCTTTAGCAGCAGTAACATAATCAACACTATCAGCAGTAGGACCAGCAAATTTACCATCCTTAGCCATAGCTGTTAATGCAATAGCACCTGCAATAGTTCCATCTTTAGCATTAGCCTTGGCAGCCTCAACAGCAGAATTAGCACCATTTTTAATCATGGCTTTCAAGATGTCAGCGCCAGTTACAGCCCCAACAGCCTTAGCTGCATCAGCTGCAACCTTTTTTGCATTAGCATCATCACCAGCATTAGCAGCAAATAATTTACCTGCTTCACCATTACCATTAGCTGTTCTTGCGCTAAGATCCTCGGCTTTTTTATCAGTACCCGCCTCAGGATTTCCTTCTTTAAGTACCACAGCTACTATATCTTTAATACCCTTAACTAATTTATCGACTTCAGTCCCAACAACACCAGCAGCATTATTAGCACCAACATTACCAATTGGGTCGCCAGCATCACCAATAACCTCACTAGCAGTCTTAGCTCCTTCAATTATTTTATTAAGTATTTCACTAACTAGTTTTTTCACTGCCGTATCAGTAGCCTCTGCATTAGGATTCTTTTCAGATTTCATGTCAGAAACAATTTTCTCAAGGGATGTCTTAGTTGTTGTTAAGCTTTTTTCTATAGTCTTAAAGTAGTTTTCAACATCAGACTTCTTAGTAGTAGTATTAAACCCTAAAACCCCTCCAACCATATCAGAAAGGGAAGTAAAAACATTTAAGAAGTCATTACCTAAACTAATAACAGACTTTAAGAATCTACCCTGAGAATCCTCAGCACTAGTAGTACCACTGTCACAGCCAAGAAGTAAAAATAAAGTCATTTGAGGAAAACTTTTCTTTTCATAAGAACCGTTTTCCTCAAATGACTTTATTTAGATTATTTAATAGACAATTTATTTAGTAGCAGTAGCTTGAGTAGTACTAGCTTCAGTTGATTCAGTAGTAGTTTCAAAGTACTGTATTCCCTTAACAGCTTCTCTTATCTTATTTAAATTGCTTGCTACTGTTTTCCTAATTATCAAGTCAAGTATTCCTAATACCTTATTTACAGCAGTTATAGCTGCGGCTTTAACTGCTCCAGCCTCATTAGCAGCATTACTAAATTTACCAGTCTTAGTCATAGCCTTAAGAGCAACAGCAGCTGCTAAGTCTGCATTAGTAACCGCACCATTCTTATTCGCAGCATTAGGTAATTTAGTAGCTAGTGTAGCAGCATCATTATTGTCATCAGTATTAGCAGCATCAGTAACCTTAGCATTTTTTATTTTATCAATCATAGCCCATGGATCAGCTTTAGATACCTCCTCTGCTAGAGCAGGACCAGAATTAGCATCGGGTGCTGCAGCATTGGCTTTACCAACAAGTGCAGCAGGTGCAGTAGCATCACCACCGGCTACTTGACCACCAGAATCTCCAGCATTAATCTTTACTCCAGACCTATCTGCTACCTCAATAATTGTCTTTACATTCTCAATTATAGCTTTTACACTATTTTCATCAGCAGCAACTGCAGCAGCATTAGCAGTATCACCAATCTCAGCACCATCATTAGTTACTCCAGCAAGTGTAGTTAGAGCAGTAATTAGTCTTTCAAAGATATCACTAGCACTGATAATTGCACTCTTAACAGATTCAATTGTGCTGCTATTAGCATTCTTTGCTTCAGATATTTCACCTGATAGCTCTTTTAACTTATTCTTAGTAGTTGTAAGTCCATTTCCTATAGTCTTAAAGTGTTCACCAACTTTACTTTTCTGGTCACCCGATTTAACTGCTGTAAGTCCCAAAGCATCACCAATAGCATTACCAAAAATACCAAAAATCTCGTAAAACCCATGACCTATCTTAACTAAAGAATCAAAGCAAGTATTTTTAGATTCAGCATCCAATTTAAATTCTTAAGTTAAATTACAACAAAAAAGAAGACAGACTTAGAGATAAGCTTGCCTTCTAATCTTAATTTTAAGTAATTAATTTAACTATCTATTTTACTGCTGACCTGCTTCTTTTGGAGCTCTTGCCTCATCTATTTTGTCTTTTGCTGTTTTAAGCACATTTTTTACTGTCTTCTTAATTACATCCTCTACTGCTACCAACAGTTTATTTACCGCTGTTATTCCTGCTGATTGTACTGCTTTGTTATCGTTACCAGAATGAGAAGCTAATTTACCATCTTTAACTAATGAACGTAACGCTATTCCTCCACTTACAGCACCTGCCAATGCTGAAGTTTGTGCTAAGTGAGATGCAGTAGCTCCTCCTTTTGCAAACTTTAGTGCACTTGTATCCTGATTTACATTGCTTGATATTGTTCCAGCTGCATCTGACTTTGAAGATCCAACAATAGCTGCTAATATTTCTTCACCACTCACCGTTGACACTATTGTTGCTGCTTCCAGTCCCGCATCTCCTCCTGCCACAGCACCTGATGTTAAAACCTTAGCTCCATTTTCTGGATTAGTTCCTCCTAATGATGTGTTAATTACTTTTACAGTACTTTTTTTTGGTTCTGCAATACCTTCTGTAGTAGCTGCTGTTACTATTCCTTTCAATGCATCATATATTGATTCCAATTTAGCTTGATTTGCCGCTACTCCGCTTTGGCTGACTGTTACATCAACAACTTTGTTATCATCACCTATATCTTTTAAAGAATCTAAATGAGTTTTTAATGTGCTTAAAGTAGCCTTAGCAGTATCAATAGCGACTTTAATAGGATTTTTAGATGCATCGCTTGTATCAACACCTGATGTTGCTTTAACTACTACCTCTTCTAACTCCTTTGACGCTACTCCAAGCTTAGCACCTAGGCTACTAAAATAACCAGCTACATCACTCTTCTTTGTATCTTTAGTTACTCTCAATCCTAATGTACCGGAAAGTAAATCTAAAAACGAATAAAAAGCATTCTCAGCACTTCTACCTATATCCATGAGGACTGAACTTAAACTGCTCCCTCCTGTAGCTGCCCCGCCACCATTAGCAGAATCAAGTGATTGTTGTCCACTGCCACAGCTAAGAAGTAAAAATAAAGTCATAAGTATACTTATATTTAAGTTTTAATTCTCTCAATTAATCCATTCTTCATATTATAGTCCTTCCCTTTTTTACTAAGGGGAAGTTAGATATAACTAAAAGGAAAACAATTCTTATGAAGAAATAGTTTTCCTTAAATGACTTTATTTAGATTATTTAATTAGATAATTTATTTAGTAACAGTAGGTTGAGTAGAACTAGCTTCAGTTGATTCAATAGTAGTTTCAGAATATTGTATTCCCTTAACAGCTTCTCTTATCTTATTTAGATTGCTTGATACTGTTTTCCTAATTATCAAATCAAGTATTCCTAATACCTTATTTACAGCAGTTACAGCAGCAGCTTTAACTGCGCCATCATCTGCAGCATTAGCACTAAATTTACCAGTCTTAGTCATAGCTTTAAGAGCAACAGCAGCTGCTAGGTCTGCATTAGTAGCCGCTTTAGAACCATTAGCTTGATTAGGAGTACCAGTTGCCAATTCCCCAGCATCATAATTATTATTTTGATTAAGATTCCCAGCCGTAGTTTTAGAATCTTTGATCTTATCAATCATAGCCCACGGATCAGCTTTAGATACCTCCTCTGCTAGCTTAAGCCCAGCATTAGCACCAGCAGCAGCATTGGCAGTAAGCACAGCAGTAGCATCAGTTTGAGCATTAGCAGCCACTGGACTACCAGCTTTACCGGAATCAATCTTTACGCCTGATTCTTTAGCAGTCTCAATAATAGCTTTAACTTCTTTAATAATAGCTTCAACACTATCTTTATCAGCAGCCACTGCAGCATTAGCTGCATTATCACCAATTGGGCTAGCATCATTAGCTACACCAGATAATTTAGTTACAGAGTCAATTAGTTTATCAAAAACATCATTTGCTCCTTTAATAGCATCCTCAACTAATTTAATTGTACTCCCATTAGCATTTTTTGCTCCAGATATTTCATCTGATAGCTCTTTTAACTTCTCCTTAGTAGTTGAAAGTCCATCACCTATAGTCTTAAAGTGTTCACCAACTTTACTTCTCTGGTCACCCGATTTAACTGCTGTAAGTCCAAAAGCATCACCAATAGCATTACCAAAAATACCAAAAACCTCTTGAAATCCTTGACCTATCTTAACTAATGAATCTAAGAAAGTATTCTTATTTTCAGCATCCAATTTCTCAGCATTAGTTTTATTACAACAATACAATATAGAAGGCATCCTAAAGTTATCTCTAAGATTGCCTCCTAATCTTATTTTTAAGCAATTAATCTAACTATCTATCTTATTACTGAACTGTTGGTTTTGGGGCTCTTGCTTTATCTATTTCTCCTTTTACTTTCTCAAGAACCTTCTTTACTGTCTTTTTAATTACGTCCTCTACTGCTACTAATAACTTATTTGCTGCGGTTACTCCTGCTCCTTGTACTGCTTTTTCACTGTTATCATTATGTGAAGCTAATTTACCATCTTTAACTAACGAACGCAGTGCTATTCCTCCTGCTACTGCTGATGATTTATCTGTATCTTTTGCTAGATTACCTGCATTATTTCCTCCTTTTGCAAATGCCACCGCAGTTGTATCTCCATCTGCCTGATTTGCTACTCCTGTATCTGCATTATCTTCTGTTGACGAAACTATTGATGCTAGCATTTCCTCACCTCTCACTGATGATACTATTAACGATGATTTACCTCCCGTTGCTGCTCCTGCATTAACACCTGCTGTTAAAACCCTAGCTCCATCTTTTGCATCAACTCCTATTGAATTTGAGGCCAATGTTACCCCACTCTTTTTTGGTTCCTCAACACCTTCTGTCTTAGCTGTTTCAACTATTCCTTGAAATGCCTTAAGGGCTATTTTTAATTTTTCTGTATCTGCTGCTACTCCGTTTTGGTTGTTAACTACCTCAACTACCTTGTTAACATCACCTATATTTTTTAAAGACTCTAAATGCTCTTTTAATGTGTTTAAAGTGGTCTTAGCTTTATCAATTGCACTTCTAATTGCTACGGCTATTGGTCCATCTTTAGCGCCTTCTCCTTCTGACTTTTTTGCTACCTTTTCTAACTCTTCTGATGCTTCTCCAAGCTTCGCACCTAAACTGTTAAAATAACCCCCTACATCACTCTTCTTTGTATCTTTAGTTACTCTTAAACCTAATGTACCGGAGAGTAATTCTAAAAAAGAATAAAAAGCATTCTCAGCACTTCTACCTACATCTATTAGAACTGCACTTAAACTGCTCCCTCCTGTAGCTGCCCCGCCACCATTAGCTGCATCAACAGACTGTTGTCCACTCCCACAGCTAAAAAGTAATCTAAGTTATTATTAAGTTCTAAAATAAGGTAAAATCAAATCATAAATATAAGTCTAAAAGCTAAAAGTAATCATAAGAAATCTAAAGGAAGTAAAAATAAAGTAGTAAAGGAAGAATAAAAGAAACAAAAAAAGCTAAGAGAAGAAAACTCTTAGCTTATTATTTATAGACTTTATTTTATAAGAAAATAACGATTGATTAAAAACTAATCTCAGAATCATTACTTAAATTATTTAACTTGATTGAGTAGAAATCTTTTTGACAGATACTGTAAGTTTTTTGATTGCATTTTCTGCAAGTTCTTTAGCTGAATTTACCAAATCATTAACTACTGCGTTTAGTTTACCAAGTTCTTCAGCTCCCTTAGTTTTATCATCATTATCTTTAACTAGGGCTTTTTTTACATCGGTATCTTGAGCATCGTTTTTAGCAATATCAGAATGAGCTGTCTTCAATTTAGTTAAAAATCCTTCCCCTAAAGTCTTAGCAGCTACAATCTTAGACTTCATTCCATCAAATTTCTCAGCTTCTAATTCCAATGCTTTCAATTTTGTATTTACAGAAGTTATAATTTGATATGCTCCAGAAACCAATGGTCCATGATGATTAGAATCATCAACAAGACTACCATTAGCATCAATTTTTTTTCCAATTACTTTAGCAAGATCATCTATTGAAAAAACTAAAACCTGCACCTCTCTAAGACCTGCCACAAAGACAGTAGTCTCTTTTATTTCTGCACTTACTTTTGCTAAATCAATAACAGTGCCATCAAGCTTAGCCACTTCATCCTCTTTAAGATTTTTTCCTGAAGTATTACAAGAAATAAGTAAAAATAAAGTCATTAATAATGCACATAAAGTAATTCTTTTCATTATCACGTGCCTCCTTTTTTATTCAAGGGGAAGCTAGACATAACTAAAAGGAAAACGAATCTCATGAATAGAGAAATAGTTTTCCTCAAATGACTTTATTTAGTTATGTTTTATTGATAATTACTTATTATTGCCGTCCATTAGCTGTTGAATCTGCAGGTGTAGTAGAATCTGAAGATTTATCTTCTTGTTTAAGAGCTGCTAGTGCTTCACTTATTGTCTTCAATCCACTATCAACAGTATTTCTAATAGCAATAATAAGAGTACTTAAAGTCTTACCAACAGCATTAGCAGCAACACCATTAACTGCATTAGCATCTTTTTCAGCATTGGCAGCAAATTTACCATCTTTAGCCATTGCACGCAATGCTATTCCTGCAGCAATAACTGCATCTTTTTTTGCTGAATCTTCTTTAATTTCTTTCTTGTCGTTAACAGCCTTAGCAATAGCAATCTCAGCAGCATCTTTGGCTTTTTCAATTCCATTAGCATTATCAACATTAGGATTTTCTGTAGATTTAGCAATAGCTTGCAAGATGTCAGCACCGGTCACTGAACCAATGCTAGCTGATGCTTTTGCAATATTTTCTTCTTTAGCATCATCTTTTTTTCCATCAAACAACTTGCCAATATCTTTTTTATCACCTTCTCCTGTTTTAGTAGCACCTGCATCACCTTCACCTTTCTTTAAAACCACATCAACAATTGTCTTAATCCCTTTAACCAGTGAAACAACTGAATCCTTGCTAGCAGCAGTAGCCCCATGTCCAGCAGAAGTAGCATTACCAATAGCATCACCAGTAGCCCCTTTAGCAGCTTCTTTAGCCCCATCAGCGATCTTGTCTAATGTGTCAGTGATAAAGGTATCAACAACTGATTTAACTTTCTCATAATTCCCATTAGTAGCAACTTCCGTTTGTAATTTCTCTTTAACAGATGTCATAGTTTTTTCAATATCAGAAAAGTATTTCCCAATATCAGATTTTTTAGTGTCAGCTTTAATACCAAAAGCTCCAGAAACCATATCAGAAAGAGAAGTAGAAACATCTAAGAACCCCTTACCTAAATTAGCAATAGAAGTTAAGAAAGTGGTTTTAGGATCCTCAGCACTAGCACTGCCACTGCCACTGCTAAGAAGTAAAAATAAAGTCATTAATAACGCACTTAATGTTTTTCTTTTTTTCTTTATTATTTAATTTATTATTTTCCTTACAACAAAAAGAAGGAAACCTAGATACATCTCTAAGCATACCTTCTAATCTTATTTTTAAGCAATTTAATCTAACTATCTAGTTTACTGCTAAGCTGCTGGTTTTGGAGTTCTTGCTTCATCTATTTTTGCTTTTGCTTGCTCAAGAACATTCTTTACTGTCTTTTTAATTATATCCTCTACTGCTCTCAATAGTTTGTTTGCTGCTGTTATTCCTATTTTTTGCACCTCTTCTTTTCCTCCAGCATTACCATCTGCAGCTCCTGAAGCTAGTTTACCATCTTTAACCAATGAGCGTAACGCTATACCTCCACTCACTGCACTCGCTAACGCTGCATCTTGTGCCAGATGAGCTCCATTACCTCCTTTTGCAAATTCCAATGGTGTTGTATTTGCAGTTACATTATTTGATATTTTCACAGCTTTATTTTCTGTTGATTCAATTATTGATGCCAGCATTTCCTCTCCACTTACACTTGATACTATTGCTGCGGCTTTACCCGCATCTCCCACTGATGATGCTGCATCTGTAGCTAATATTTTAACTCCATCTTTATTATCTGCATTACCTACTTTTACTGCTACATTTCCAGCCTCTGGCTCTTTCACACCTTTTTCCTTTGCTACTTTTACTATCTCCTGCAAAGCCTTCAGGGCTTTCTTTAATTCAACATCAGTTGGTGTTGTTCCTTGAGTATTAGTTGCTGCATCACCCACCTTGTTAGCATCACCTACTTGTCCCAAATATTCTAAATGTGTTTTCAATGTAATTAAAGTAGCCTTAGCGGTATCAACTGCATCCTTAATTATCTTGTTTAGACCACCTTTATCAACATCTGTCTCTGACTTTTTTGCTACCTTTTCTAATTCATCTGATGCTTCTCCAAGTTTAGCACCTAGGCTACTAAAATAACCAGCTACATCACTCTTCTTTGTAGTTGATTTAGCAGTAAAGCCTAATGTACCGGAAAGTAATTCTATAAATGAATAAAAAGCATTCTCAGCACTTCTACCTATATCCATTAGAACTGAACTTAAACTGCTCCCTCCTGTAGCTGCCCCGCCACCCTTAGCAGAATCAACCGACTGTTGTCCACTGCCACAACTAAGAAGTAAAAGTAAGTAATCTTAAGTTATTATTAAGAGATAAAACAAGATAAAATCAATGAATAAATATTGGTCTAAAAGACAAAAGAAATCAAAGAAATCTAAAGAAGTATAACAAAGTAGTAAAGGAAGTAAAGAAAGAAATAAAAGAACAAAAAAAGCTAAGAGAAGAAAACCCTTAGCTTATTATTTATAGACTTTATTTTATAAGAAAATAACGATTAATTAAAAACTAATCTTATAATAATAATTTATCCCTTAGTTAAGGTTTAGCGGGGGTTGTAAGCTCATTAATAGCAGATGTTACTACAGCATCAGCAGCCGTTAACAACGCATCAATTGCTGTGTTTAAAGCAAGAAGTTCTTCAGCTCCTTTAGTTTTATCATCATTATCTTTCTTTATAGCTTTTTTTGCATTCTCATCAATAGTCTCATCTTGCCCAATCTCATTAGTTGCTCCCTTTAACGCAGTCAAAAATTTTGTACCTGCAGCTGTTGCAGCAGTAACTTTACCCTTCAAATCACTAGAAAGCCCAACTTTCTTCTCTAATTCTCCCAACTTAGTCTCTACTGCAACTATTACATTATATGCTCCTGCCACCAAAGAAGCATTCTTATTAGATACAGTACCAGTAGCACCACCAGCAGCCTCAACTTTCTTACCAATAGCTTTAGCGAGCTCGTCAATGGATTTAACTAAAGAATGAACATCTTTAACACCTTTAGCAAAAGCAACAGTGTCTGTAATGTTCTTAGTTATTTTAGCTAAATCAATAACAGTGCCATCAGATTTAGCCACTTCATCCCCTTTAAGATTTTTTCCTGAAGTATTACAAGATAAGAGTAAAAATAAAGTCATAAGTATACTTATATTTAAGTTTTAATTCTCTTACTTAATCCATTCTTCTTATTATAGTCCTTCCTTTTTTACTAAGGGAAAGTTAAATATAACTAAAAGGAAAACAATTCTTATGAAAAGAAGAGTTTTCCTCAAATGACTTTATTTAGTTATGTATATTTTATTAATTCTGATTATTAACTTTTAGTTTCAGTAAACTGCATATCAGTAGTGATGGGGGTATCAGTAGGATTAATTTTCATAGCATCTTTAACAGTCTTAAGACCTGCATCAATAGTGTTTCTTATAGCAATAGTTAAAGTATCTAATGCTTTAGTTACTGCGCTCAGAGCTGCTCCCTCTACTGCTTTTTTAGCATCAGCATCACCTGCAGCATCAGTAGCAAATTTACCATCCTTAGCCATTGCTCGCAGTGCAATACCTCCTGCTATAGTCGCATCTTTAGGGGCAACACCAATATTAGCATTACCATCATTATTTTTAGCTAACTTAGCAGCATCACCATTCTCTTTAACCATAGCTTGTAATATATCAGCACCAGTTACAGCCCCAACTGCTTTAGAGGCATCAGCAGCTGATTTCTTTACATCAGTACCAATAGCAGCATTGGTAAATAATTTACCTGCTTCACCATTCTGAGCATTACCTGCAGCACGATCTCCAAGATCATCAGCCTTTTTAGCAGTACCAGCATCATGTTTACCTTCATTTTTAAGAACTACGTCTACAATTGATTTAATACCCTGTACTAATTTATCGACATCTCCAGCAACACCACCAGAACCCTGAGCAGCAACATTAGCAAGCAGGTCACCAGCATCACCAATAGCCTCATTAGCAGTCTTAGCACCCTGTATTATCTTATCAAGTGATTCACTAACTAGTTTTTTTACTGCCATATCAGTAGCATCAGCATTAGGATTATTCTCAGATTTCATGTCAGAAACAATTTTCTCAAGGGATGTCTTAGTTGTTGTTAAGCTTTTTTCTATAGTCTTAAAATAGTTCCCAACATCAGATTTTTTAGTAGTAGTATTAAATCCTCAAACCCCTCCAACCATATCAGTAAGGGAAGTAAAAACATTTAAAAAGTCATTACCTAAACTAATAACAGACTTTAAGAATCTACCCTGAGAATCCTCAGCACTAGTACTGCCACTGCCACAACTAAGAAGTAAAAGTAAGTAATCTTAAGTTATTATTAAGAGATAAAACAAGATAAAATCAATGCTAAAACAAGTAAAAAAAGAAATAAAGAAACAAAAAAAGCTAAGAGAAGGAAACTCTTAGCTTATTATTTATAGACTTTATTTTATAAGAAAATTACTATTAATTAAAAACTAATCTTATAATAATAATTTATCCTTAGTTAGAGGGTTTAACAGGACTTGCAAGCTCCTTAATAGCAGACGTTACTGCAGCTTCAGCATCCGTTAACAACTCATTAACTGATGTGTTCAAGGCAATAAGATCTTTGGCACCTTTATCTCCAGTAGCATCACTTATATCTATAGCTTTTTTTGCATTTTCATCAGTAGTCTCATCTTGTCCAATCTCATTAGTTGCTCCCTTTAACGTAGTCAAAAATTTTGTACCTGCAGCCATTGCAGCAGTAACTTTACCCTTCAAATCACTAGAAAGCCCAACTTTCTTCTCTAATTCTCCCAACTTAGTCTCTACTGCAACTATTACATTATATGCTCCTGCCACCAAAGAAGCATTCTTATTAGATACAGTACCAGTAGCACCACCAGCAACTATCTTCTTACCAATAGCTTTAGCTAGTGTATCAATGGATTTAACTAAAGAATGAATTTCTTTAACATCTTTAGCAAAAGCAACAGTGTCTGTTATATTCTTAGTTATTTTAGCTAGGTCAATAACAGTACCATCAGATTTAGCCACTTCATCATCTGTAAGATTCTTTCCTGAAGTATTACAAGAAATAAGCAAAAATAAAGTCAAAAATAACGCACATAAAGTAATTCTTTTCATTATCACGTGCCTCCTTATTACCTCAAAGGGGCAAAACAAATAAAAGGAAAACAATTCTTATAAAAAGAAGAGTTTTCCTCAAATGACTTTATTTAGATTATTTAATTAGATAATTTATTTAGTAGCAGTAGGTTGAGCGGCACTAGCTTCTGTTGATTGAGTAGTAGTCTCAGAGTACTGTATCCCCTTAACAGCTTCTTTTATCTTATTTAGATTGCTACTTACTGTTTTCCTAATTATAAAATCAAGTATTCCCAGTACCTTATTTACAGCACTAGCTGCTGCCGCCTTAACAATATCTTTATCAGCATCAACAGCACTAAATTTACCATTCTTAGTCATAGCTTTGAGGGCTACTGCTGCTACTAGATCAGCATTACTTTTAGCACCAGCTGCAGCATCAGCCTTGTCATTAGAAGCAGCAAGTGCTCCAACTTCATTATTGGCACCGTTAAGTTTAGCAGGAGTAGTAGCAGTAGCATTTTTAATCTTATCTATTATAGCCCATGGATCAGCTTTAGTTACTTCATCAGCTAATTTAGAACCAGCTCCAGCAGCAGCATGAGCATTATTACCACCAAGAACAGCAGGGGCATCAGTAGAAGCATTAGCAGTAATAGCACCACCTTCAGTCCCTTTCTCAATCTTTACATCAGACTTATCTGCTACCTCAATAATTGTCTTTACATTTTCAATAATAGTCTTAACGTCATTTTCATCAGCAGCACCAGGAGCAGCATTATTATTATGACCACCAAGCAGAACATCTTCTTTAGTTACATCAGCAAGTGTAATTAGAGCAGCAATTAGTTGTTCAAAGACATCATTAGCACTGTTAATTGCACTCTTAACAGATTCAATTGTGCTGCTATTAGCATTCTTTGCTCCAGATATTTCACCTGATAGCTCTTTTAATTTCCCATTAGTATCTTCCAAACCTTTTTTTATCTTATCAAAGTGTTCACCAACTTTACTTTTCTTGTCACCCGATTTAACTGCTGTAAGTCCAAAAGCATCCCCAATAGCATTACCAAAAATACCAAAAATCTCGTAAAACCCATGACCTATCTTAACTAATGAATCTAAGAAAGTGGTTTTAGGATCCTCCATCTTAGTACTCCCACTGCCACAACTAAGAAGTAAAAATAAAGTCATTAATAACGCACATAAAGTAATTCTTTTCATTATCACGTGCCTCCTTTTTTCTCAGGGAAGGACAAATATAACTAAAAGGAAAACAATTCTCATAAAGAGAAGAGTTTTCCTCAAATGACTTTATTTAGTTATGTATATTTTAATAATTATTTATTATTGCTGGCTACCGGTTGCTGAGTCTGCAGGTATAGTAGAATCTACAGATTTATCTTCTTGTTTAACTGCTGCTAGTACTTCACTTATTGTCTTTAAACCACTATCAACAGTATTCCTAATAGCAATAATAAGAGTACTTAAAGTTTTACCCACAGCATTAGCAGCAACACCATTGACTGCATCAGCATCTTTAGCATTGTTATTAGCCGCAAACTTACCATCCTTAGCCATAGCTCTTAGAGTTATTCCAGCAGCAATAATAGCATCTTTCTTAGCTCCTGCCTCTTTAATCTCTTTTTTGTTAGCAACAGCCTTAGAAATAGCAATCTCAGCAGCATCTGTAGCTTTTTCTATTCCCTCATTACTATCAGTATTAGGGTTTTCTTTAGAGTTAGCAATAGCTTTTAGGATGTCAGCACCAGTGACCGCTCCAATACTAGCTGATGCCTTTGCAATATTTTCTTCTTTAGCATCAGCTGCTGCTTTTTTATCATCTCCTGTTTTAGTAGCACCTGCATCACCCTTATCTTTTAAAACCACATCAACAATAGTTTTAATTCCTTTAACTAATGAGATAACAGAGTCTTTGTCAGCAGGAGTAGCCCCATGCCCAGCAGAAGTAGCATTTCCTATAGCCTCACCAGTAGCCCCTTTTGATGCCTCTTTTGCCCCTTCAGCGATCTTGTCTAATGTGCCCGTAATAAACGTATCAACAACTGTCTTAACTTTCTCATAATTCCCATTAGTAGCAATTTGATCTTGTAACTTCTTTTTAACAGATATCATAGTTTTTTCAATAGAAGTGAAATAGTTACCAATGTCAGATTTCTTAGTGTCAGCCTTAATACCAAAAGTCCCAGTAATCATATCAGAAAGAGAAGTAAAAACATCTAAGAACCCTTTACCTAAATTAGCAATAGAGTTTAAGAAAGTGGTTTTAGGATCCTCCATCTTAGTAGTACCACTTGCCACAACTGAAAAGTAAAAATAAAGTCATTAATAACGCACATAAAGTAATTCTTTTCATTATCACATGCCCTCCTTTTTTACTCAAAAGGGAACAAGATATAGGAAAAGGAAAACAATTCTCATAAAGAGAGACATAGTTTTCCTAATAATGACTTTATTTAGTTATGTATTTGTTATTAATAATTTTGATTATTAACTTTTAGTTTCAGGAACCTGCTTATCAGTAGTTACAGAGGTATCAGTAGAATTAAATTTTATTGCATCTTTAACAGTCTTAAGCCCCCCGTCTATAGTGTTTCTTATAGCAATAGTTAAAGTATCTAATGCTTTAGTTACTGCGCTCAGAGCTGCTCCCTCTACTGCTTTTTTAGCATCATCATTAGCATTATCACTAGAACCAGCAAATTTACCATTCTTAGCCATAGCTCTTAAAGCTATGCCTCCTGCAACAGTTGCATCTTTTGCATTATCGGCAGTAGCAACACCACCAGCAGAGGCAGTATTATTAATAGCCAATTTAGCAGCAGCACCACCATCTTTAACTATAGCTTGTAATATGTCAGCACCAGTTACAGCTCCAACAGCTTTAGCTGCATCAGCTGCAACTTTTTTTAAATTGGCCTCATCACCAGCATTATCAGAAGCAAATAGTTTTGCTACACCATCATTAGCGGTTCTTGCAGCAAGATCATCAGCTTTTTTATCGGTACCAGCATCAGCACTTCCTTTGCCTTTAAGAACTATGTCTACTATATGTTTGATTCCCTTGATTAAGTTTTCAACATTTTCACCTTTAGCACCGGCAGCAGCACCAGCCCCACCAGCAGCAACATTACCAAGTAGGTCACTAGCATCAGAACCAATAGCCTCACTAGCAGTTTTAGCACCATCAATTATCTTACTAAGAGTATCATCAACTAATGTTCTTACAGTAGTCTCAGTTTTAGAAGCATTAGGATTATTTTCAGATTTCATGTCTTCTACAATTTTCTCAAGGGATCTCTTCGTAGATGAAAGAGTCTCCTGAACAGTTTTAAAGTAAACTGCAACATCAGACTTCTTAGTATTAGTATTAAACCCTAAAACCCCTCCAACCATATCAGAAAGGGAAGTAAAAACATTTAAGAAGTCATTACTTAAATTAGCAATAGAAGTTAAGAAAGTGGTTTTAGGATCCCCAGCACTAGTAGTACCACTGCCACAACTGAGAAGTAAAAATAAAGTCAAAATAACGCACATAAAGTAATTCTTTTCATTATCACGTGCCTCCTTATTACCTCAGAAAGACTATATAAACACAAAAGGAAAACAATTTCTTATGAAGAGAAAAGTTTTCCTAAAATGACTTTATTTAATTATGTATTTGTTATTAATTTTTAGTTTCAGGGGTCTGCTTATCATTAGTTACGGGAGTATCAGTAGGATTAATTTTCATAGAATCTTTAACAGTTTTAAGGCCTGAGTCAATAGTGTTTCTTATTGCTATGGTGAGAGTATCTAATGCTTTAGTAACAGCACTTACAGCCACCCCTTTAACTGCCGGAGCATATTCAGCAGCTTCAGCACTAGGACCAGAAAATTTACCATTCTTAGCCATAGCTGTTAATGCAATAGCACCTGCAATGGTGCCATCTTTAGCATTAGCCTTAGCAGCATCAGCTGCTGCGCTAGAGCCACTTTTAACTATAGCTTGTAAAATGTCAGCACCAGTTACAGCCCCAACAGCCTTAGCAGCATCAGCAGCTGATTTTTTTGCAGCAGCTGCAGCTCCGGCATTATCGTTAGCAAACAATTTACCCGCACCAGCATTAGCGGTTCTTGCAGTAGAACCATCTTCGGCTTTTTTACTATCACCTGCTTCAGGATTACCTTTATCTCCGAGTACCACATCAACAATTGATTTAATCCCTTTTATTAATTCATCAACTTTAGTACCAGCAACACCAGCAGCATTAGTAGCACCAACATTACCAAGTAGGTCATCACCTGTAGTACCAACAGCCTCACTAACGGTCTTTGCTCCATCAATTATCTTACTAAGTGATTCACCAACTAATTTAGTTACAGCACTCTCAACTGCAGAAGCATTAGGATTATTCTCAGATTTCATATCAGCAACAATTTTCTCAAGGGATGTCTTAGTTGTTGTTAAGCTTTTTTCTATAGTCTTAAAATAGTTCCCAACGTCAGACTTTTTAGTAGCAGTATTAAACCCTAAAACCCCTCCAACCATATCAGAAAGGGAAGTAAAAACATTTAAGAATCCATTACTTAAACTAAGAATAGATTTTAAGAATCTATTCTTAGAACTCTGCAATGAAAGTAATCCAAGTTCTCGTTAAAAGATAAAATAAGTTAAATAATTATTTATAAACTCGGTCCAATATTCTATAGTTTTAAGCTCTGGTTTAGTTTCAAAATAACTGAATATATTAGAATCATCATCACTCTGTAATTGTAATAAAAACTTATCTATTATCTCTAAATTATCAAAAGGTATCTCATCTAATACCGAATGCATTCTCTTAGATACTTGTAACAACTCCTTATAATAAGGATACTTAGCGGTATATGTTTAAGGAAACTCTCAAGCTTAGTTATAGATGTATAACTCACAGATTGCTGTTTTATTGTGCTTTTAATTACTAATTTAGTATTTGCTTCTTTACTACTAATACCTTTATCTTTCTTTAGAGAATTTATAGATGGAACATTTACACTACTAGCTTGTTCTTCATTAGCTTCTTAAATACGCTCCAAGGAACTAGCATTAGTGTCAATTTCACTCTCAATTGATAGTATCCTACAAGAGCATATCCTCTAGTGTATATCATACATAAACCTATAAATTGAGGTAATATATTTTGATTCTTGGCGCCTAGAGAAAAAAATTCTTCTGTATAAATAGTCGTATCAAATGACTCACAGTAACCACTACTTGGACTGTAAAATGTTGTTGTAATAACCTTAACTAAATCACCATCAAAATTCTTTATAGTTGGATATTGTACAAAATCAATATCTAGATTATTGCTCTTTATAACACTCTTGATTTCCCTTATTATCTCATTAAAATCTTGATACTTATATCCATATCCATTAAGGTTCTTAGCAACACTACTTAAATTCATACGTAAACTGTAGAGAGACTTTAGAAAGTCTCTTTTTACTTGATTTTCATTTGCTACTGAATTTTGCTCATTTATTATTATATCTGTTATTTTTTTCTTTGTTGTTTATTTAGTTTCTTAACTGCTTTACACATTCTAGGTTTTGTATTTTATATTTTATTTCTTGTTATTTTATTTGTTGTGATTAACTCCTATAATTTTTTTATTCTTAAGTTTTAATAGTGTGGTATTTAAAACTTAAGAATAAAAAAATTATAGGCCTTACTTAAGAAGTCTTGATAAAATACTTAAGTAAGGCCTATTGCCTCAACAAAATAACCAAAAAAAAATAGGTAGTTCAAAAAGAGAACCTACTAATAGTACAATACATCAAAATTAAAGTAAAATCAACTGCTATTTAAATAGCTATAAAAGCTTATCATTCATTTTTTAAATCCTTAAATTTTTTCAGAAGCTTGTCAAGTAAATCTTTCTGATTTGAAAAAATTTCATCTAAAAAGAACGCTATAAATTTTGAATCTTGTTTGTAAAAATCATAACTTTCTTGTTTTTTAAGTTGAAATTTTAATGGCTTTATTGGATTTTGTTTTGATGTTTTAAGTGTTGATCTTTCCTTATTCTTTATTAAATCAAGCGAATCATTAATACCATTCTCTAATAGATACTCTTCACTGATAAGTCCATTTTCCATGGCACCTGCTAACTTTAAATAGTTATATATCTGACTCCTTGCTATTTTAAAATTTTTAGTAAATGAATCAAAAGTCTTAAATCCATCCATCTTATAATACTCATTATCCTTTATTTCCTTTAAGATCTTCATACACTCTATTTTATAGACTATTTCCTTTTTAAAAGAATTTATAAAATTTTCCTTTAATCTATTATAATAAATCCTTAATTCTTCTTCGCTATCAATTTTTTTTAAAACTCTATCATTTACTTGAATTTGCACTTTTATCCTCCTTTTGTCCATTAAATGGACGAAAAACCTATACTGTATTTATTTTTTTTAAAAATTTATTAAAAATATCCTGATATTCTTTTATATAATCTTTATCAATATCAAAAGTAGCATTATTGGCTATTTTTCTATTTAAATCTTCTCGTTCCTTGATAGAACCTAAAAAATTTTCTCTAGGTTTTATTAAGTTTAACAAATATTTATGCGTTTTATTGGTTCTAAATCTTGTTACAATTAAAAATATAGGTATTTTAAATCCTGCCTTTTTAATGAAATGCTCTAATAATTGCAAACTCTCTACAGCCCACTTTTCAGCCGTCATTGGAACTATAATATAATTACTAACAACTAAAGCATTAACTAAAGTAAAATCTAAACTTGGATTAGTATCTAATATTATATAATCGTATTTGATATTGAGTAATTTTAAATTTTCTTTTAATCTCATTTCTTTAAATAAAATCGTTTCTGCATTGAATTGATACAGACTCAAATAACTTGGAATTAAATCTAAACCATCATAGATATTGATAATTGATTCGTTAACATTTATATTATTTTTTATTACCTCATATATATTATATTGAATAATATCCACTTTTTGTTTTTCTATTGTATTAATAAAATAGCTAGTAGAAGATGCTTGAGTATCCATATCGATTAAAAGTACTTTATGATCTTTTGCCAAAAGAGTTGCAAATATTATAGCACTTGTACTTTTCCCAACACCTCCTTTAATTGAAGCAATAGTAATTATTTTAGGTTTTTTTCTATCCATTTAGTTATAATGCCTCCTTTAGGTAGTTTCTTATTATAAAATTCATATACTTGTTCTTCTAAATTGAGCATTCGACTAAGCAGCAAATTATTATAAGTTGTCTGTAACCTTTCTTTTTTAATTAAACGATAAATTCCCTTAATATAACAAAACACACTTCCTTTTTTAAATCTAAATTCTATGTAATAAACTTTTGAAAAGGTATATGTTTTAGATACTCCTTCATGCTCATATCTTACTATAATGTTTTGTAAAGGCTTTCTATAGCCATAATGAATGCCTAAAAATTTATCACTTTCTTTTATAGGAAATAAACTAAACCACTCTACTTTTAATTGATTAAATAGCTTTCTAAATGAAATAAAGAATTTATCCTTTTGTTTTTCATCAATTCCAAACGCATAGAAATCATTCATTATCTTTGTGTGATATATTGTTTTGTTATCAATTTTTTCTATTTTTATAAAAAGACCTCTGCTTTTTACTTTATCCTTAATTTCTAACTTTTTCTCTTTAAGGCATTCTAACACGCTCTGCATAACTAATCCTTAACTTGTAATTTTTTTAGATTCTTCCAATTGTAAATAATTTTTATTATCTTCCATTAATTCTAAAAGTTCATAGTAGTAATGGTTACTAAATACCTTGTCATATTCTAATTTGTTCTGTCTGCTTAAATAATTCTTTAATATTGGTACCAAAACCGACATTTCTACTTTATGTCTTAATTGTTCAAGAAGTATGCTAAAGATATTATCCCTAATGTCTCTCTCATTTTTCTGTGTGTTTTTATTAGCAAATTCAACTGTTTTTTTAAGTTTTCCTATTATCTTCTTTAAATCATTGTATTTATTTTTTTCTATGATAAAGTGGGGTTTATTTTTATATTGTTCATATACGTTTTGTATTTGGGTTTCTAATTGCTTGGTGTCATACCCTTTATTCTCTAGACCAGCTTTTATTTCGTCTAGTATTTTACTTAATTCTTTTTGCTTACTCTTAAGTTTACTGTTATTTGATTTAATATCATTTATTCTTTTGTACTCACTATTTTCAGCTATTTTAATTGCTTTCAGTAATTGAATTTTAAAATTTTTGTTCGCTTCTAAATTCAAAATAGAAAGGAAAGCATTTGATTTAAAATTGCATTTCTTAGCGTACTTTTTTACTTGTAGTTTTTCTATAGATTTTACGTTGTTCTTATCTTTTTCTTTATTATTATAAGTATTATTAGAACACTCCCATTTTTCTACACTGCTATTTTTAGTACAAGTCTTTTCAAGATATACACTAACACGGTTTTTGTGTCTTTCTTCTTTTTTATCTCTAAAGTGTTTATTGATTATTCGGTAACATTCTTTTTTAGAGTATTTAAGTTTGTAATGAATTTCAGTACCCATGTTAACACCCAAATGTTTGTAATAATTAATTGTTACTTTAAATACTTTTTCTAATTTATAGAGATAGCTTTGTAGAGTTTTAAGTTTAATAGGTTTTTGGTCGTTTTTTTTCATATTGTTATTAAAGTAATAAAGTATGTTGCTTTGAGTGTATTGCTGAATATTTAAGTTCACGTAATCTAGTGTTGATACTAAAACGATTAATTTATGTTGGTGTTTGTTGGTAGGTTTTTTTGTATTTTTCATTTTTAAGCTCCTATTGTTTTTTTGGTTTATTATTACTAACCATAATAACGTAATTATTACCGAAAAGTAAACCAATCTTTTACAAAAATAATTTTTTGTTATGTTATTTTTATTTGTAAATAACCGATATAGACGGTTGATATGACAAACATAAATGTAATAAAAATAAATAATCAAAGAACGGGGGTAGAGATGCAACAATTTGATTTGTACGGACAAATGGTGTTTAAGGGTTTTGAATCTTTTGCATATCAAAGTCAAAAAAATCTTAAAAGTAAACAAAAACAGTTAAGTAAAATAAATAAGGTAGGACGTAAATTACCAAAAATTGGTAAGAATGAATGTTTTAAATTTAATAGTAAGGTTGACTTTAGTATGCAAAGAGAATCGTTAAAGCGTATGGGAGCAAGTGAAGTTGGAAGCATGTTTAGTGGTGCTGGTGCTTTAGAAAAATTAATGCGAGAGCGAATACTTAAAGCTATAGGAAGGGAAATACCATTTGAAGATAACTTGAGCATGAGAAAGGGAAAGGAGCTAGAAAACCTAGGATTTGAAGAATTTGTGCGTATGCACGTGGGTAATATTGAGGTGTTACATAAAAACAAATATGCAAACGGTATTGATAAATGTAATTACTTTAAAAAATTAAGGACTGTGAGACATTAGTTGGTTTGATAATTGATGGATGGTTTGTGAACAGCGATTGCGAAGCCGAGTTACTTGAGATCAAATTTATTGATAATTTTTACTTAAAAAGTGCTGCTTTTGAATACAATAGACTTTCTAATTTTTTAGAAGATAAATATTTCTTCAAGTATTATGTTCAAGTACAAATGCAGCTACTCTGTACAGGTTTAGATAAGGGAAATTTATTTTTTATCATAGGTGGTGAGCTGGTCAACTGTGTAATTGATAAGAGTGATGATTTTATTAGTTATGTAATGGTTGATATTTCAAGATTGGAGCGGGATGTAATTAGTATTGCCAAATCTTTAAAGTCAAATAGTGATATTGATATTAAAAATATTGAGTTATACAAGCTTAGTGATATTATCAGGGATTTTTTGAAAAATAGTTTTGTATATGAGGAGCTATGTGATGTAGATTTTAAGTTCGAATTTTTAAAATTTGTAAAATCAAGTCAACTTGAGATTAATGGAGGTGGGAAGCAGCGTTGAAAGGGATTTTTTAGCCAGGTTAGTTTTGTGATTGTGTTTTTTTTTTAAAAAACCGAAGGTTTTATTATCTTTGTTATGAAAGTCAACTAAATTGTGGTTAATAGGTCTTTAAGATATAAGAATTGTACAAAGAAAGCAATGGGGGTGTCATTTTTTATGTATTCATTATTACATAGAAAAGTATAAAAATTTGCAATTTAGTGTTCTTTAACGTCTAAGCGTATATTTATGCTTGATTAAGATTTAGTTTGTTACTTTTATAAATAAAAATTGAAATATTGGTTAAATCTTGAAAAATTTATATTTATTATAAATCAAATAATTATTAAAATTTAAAGTTTAACAAATAATTTTTTGTAAATAAATACTTAAAGGTCAAATTATGTCTTTACTTTGAAGTTGGTAAAAATTTTGAAATGGGAAGTAGTATCGAGGTATATGAAAATATTAGCAAATACTTATACGTAGAGTCAATTTTTAAAGGTCTTCATTGTATATAAAATATGCTGTTATACGTATTTGTAATAAATATAAATGTTATTTTTTTGAGAACTTAGGGAATATATCTAGTACTCTTTCTCCTTTTCCTTACAAATACTTTTATTTTTACTTTATATTGCTTGTTTGCCTAATTCTCTTTTTGCAATGGCATTCTTCTGTGTTATATTTTAACTTCTCTCTCTATGTTAACCTCAAGTTAACAAAATGTTTACTTACACACTTTCTTAATCCTTTTACCCATTTCTTTTTAAATCTCTTTTCTTAAATTCTCTATTTTATCCACTATTTGACTTAAAAACTTATTTATTATTAAGATAATAGATTTGCTACTATCTTAATTTACTTTTATTAAATTCTATTGTTTCTTGTGACTAATTTGTTTCCTCTGGCCAGTATTGTTTCAACTGACTTGTTTGATACGATATGTTTGCTATAACATGTTCGAAAGTTTTTTCATTGCTTTTGGTTTTGAATGATGTGGTTATACTTTCTATAAGCTGTGCTGCAAAGAAGATACTTATAGAATTTCCCCCAAACGTCCTTTCCTCAAAGTATTGAGCTACGGTGTTTCCATATTTACCGTTTTGAGTATTATATGAAATCTTACCATTACCATCATTAGCAAGAATAGCATTTGTTATATATTCATCAAACTTTTCGTTAGGTGCATGTTTTTTTCTTTGTTCCTCTAAGAAATCATAAGCTTCAGTAAACGCATCAGCCAATTCTTTTTGTTTTTGTGGATTATTTTCAAGCCATGTTTTAAAGTCTGTGTATCCTTGTTTATACTGGTGGTTGATTATTGAACTATGATGACTATATGCGAAATCAAATGCGTTTATGAAAGATTTAAATTTTTCTTCTGCTATTCGTTTTTCTTCTGCTATTATTGTTGCTTGTATTGTGTTTGCTGATGCATCTATTCCTTTTGGTATGTTTTCTTTTATTGTTTTTGCTATTCGTTGTTCTTCTGTTATTAGAGATTGATTATCACCACAGCAGTGTGCTACAAATTATCACTAATTTTATATATTTATTCATATAAAGATTCTCCTTATTAATTTATTTAATTAATTATTAATATAATAATATATTGTTTTAATAATGTATAGATTCTTATAATCTTATTACTTGTGTTATATAGTTTATGTTAAAATTAGTTAACAAAAATTAAATTGAGTTTACTTAAAACAGGGTTAAAGAAAGATGAATAGAGAAAAGAAGTCATTTGATGATTATATTGTGTATTTTAATGAAGATAGGCTTAGTGATATTGTAAAAGATATGGGAGTCAGTCGTGCTAATATGTGTAAGATGAGACGTAAATGGGAAAGTAGAGATGTTAATAATATGGATAGTGCTTCCAAACTAACAATAAGTAAAGATACACTAATTAATATTTTAATTCGGGCATCTGAGAGTAATTTGCAAGCAAGTAATATTAAAAGCCAGTTCAGTATAGTCAAAAATTAGTTAGGAATTGAGTTTACCGCTTCATTTAAGAGATATTTGGAATTGGAACTTAAATCTTATAGTCAAGAGATAGAGATATTAGAGAGTCAGATTATAGATCTTAAGAGAGAGCTTGGTAATGAAGATAATGAAGAGATTAGTAATAAGATATTAGAACTTAATAATGTTAAACGTGCAAAGGAACTTAAGCAAATAAATTTACTTTATCAAGTAATGGTTAAATTAAAAGCTACTGATATTGATTCACAAAATAAATTTACAATCTAGAGGATATAGTGTGGATATATACAAGTTACCGTTATTTAGAGAGATGCAAAGAGAATATAAACGTTCATTTGATATTGATATTACGTCTTTTATTAAACCAAATAAGATAATAATTGATTTTAAAGGATTTGCAAGTAAATATTTAACTTCAAATCAACATGATGTTTTAAATAGTATTGAGAAACATAGAGAAACCAATATCATTTTATCTGATGATATAGCAAGTGGAAAAACATTTTTGGCTTGTTATTTATATCTCAAAACTCTAATTAAGAATAGACATCTATACAAGGAAGATACAAATAATTTTATTTTGGGTAATTCACAAAAATGATTAAAGATTAATGTTTTAGGGCAGTTTGAAAAGATTGCTAGTATGCTTAAGATATCCTTTAAGCCAAAATTTTCTAACACATCATATTTTGAAATAGACTCACTAAAAGTTAATCTGTATGGAGGAGATAAGGTGAGTGATTTTGAACGGTTTAGAGGGTCTAATTCGGCGCTTATTTACGTTAATGAAGCAACTACACTGCATAAAGAAACATTAATAGAATGTTTAAAAAGGCTTAGAGTAGGAATGCAGGCAATTATATTTGATACCAATCCTGACAGCCCGGAGCATTTCTTTAAAAGGAATTATATTGATAATACAAAAATTTACTTTACATATAACTTTACAACATATGATAATGAATTAATACCTTCAGATTTTATTAAAACCCAAGAAGAGATTTACAGGGACATTCCAACATATAAAGCAAGGGTTCTACTTGGAGAATGGGTCCCGTCCTGTGACTTTATATTTACTAATGTTAATCTTACAAGTAAGCATGAATTTATATCCCCAATAGCATATTTAGATCCTGCATATAGTATAGGAGGAGATAATACAGCCCTTTGTGTTTTGGAGCGAGTAGATCAAAGTTATTATGCATTTATTTTTCAAGAAAAGTTACCAGTAGGTGATCCTAAGATGTTAAATACAATTAAAACTATACTTACAAATCTTAATGTACACAAACTATATGTTGAAGATAGGGATAACGTTTCTGGGCATGGGAATGTGACTAAAATGTTTCTTAAACTTAGGGCGGGTATGAGTCATAATTTTAAAATTGCTCCAATTAAACCTATAAGTAATAAATTTACTAGAATTGCTACGTTAATAGAGCCATTTGCAACATCTAAACTTAGTATTATGGATTATTCAAGTAAGTCAGCTATATCTGATATTTATAAGTACAAAGGAGATGGTAAGAGTGATGATGATTCATTAGATAGCCTATCAGCATCATATATGTTATTGACTCTAAGTATGCGTACCCTCAGAGCACATTTTACTAAAATAAGGTTTCTATAATACTTAAAATATTATATAATAATTACATAAGGAGTTTTTTATGGGACTTGCACAGCCTGTTATTACTCAACAAATGGTTATAGCTGAACTTACTAAAGCCGGTATTAAAAGAGATATTGCTATTGATTTGTCTTATAGATATTATCGTAATGAGCTGACTTACAAAGATATTGAATTCTTAAAAGAAAACTTTGATATAAAACTTGAAAAAGTTGAATCACTCTTACACGCTGAGATTAAATCTGTCAAAACCGACCTGGATAACAAAATTGATACTAAATTTAATGAACTTGATAACAAGATTGACAATGTTAGAAGTGAACTAAAATCAGACATTAAGGAGCTTGATAATAAGATTGATACTAAATTTAATGAACTTGATAATAAGATTAATAATGTTAGCAATGAGGTTTCTCTTGTTAGAAAAGATATGGAAATTAATAGGATGGATCTTGATAATAAACTTGATAAAACCGCATCAGAATTTAAGAGTACATTAAGACTTCATGGTTGGATGTTTGGTACCCTTATCACACTTAATATAGGAATATTCTTAGCATTAATGTCATTATTAGTAAAGTAAATTTATTTAATTGATTTTCTGTCAATTATTTTTTTACGGAATTATTTAATTATTTATTAATAACAATCAACATAGTTGATTGTTATATCATGCTCAATATCTTTAAGATTATAGTGCCTATGTTCTTAGTTTTTGTTTTTATGTTTATCAAAGCTTATTATTCGTTTATTCCCCTTGAGGTAATAAGGAGGCACGTGATAATGAAAAGAATTACTTTATGTGCATTTATTGATGACTTTATTTTTACTTCTTAGCTGTGGGAGTGGTACTGCTAGTGCTGAGGATCCTAAAACCACATTTTTAACTTCTATTGCTAATTTAGGTAAAGGGTTCTTAGATGTTTTTACTTCTCTTTCTGATATGGTTGCTGGGGTCTTTGGCATTAAGGCTGAGACTAAAAAGGAAGATATTGGTAAGTATTTCACTTCTATCGAGACAACGATGAATACAGTTAAAAAGAAATTAAACACTGTGGTGGCAGAGAATGGTAAATATTCAAAGGTAAAGGAAGTTGTTGATACGTTTATTACAGGCACATTAGACAAGATTGCTGCTGGTGCAAAGGAAGCTGCTAAAGGGGCTATTGGTGGAGCTGTTGGTGAAGTCGTGAAATCTGATTCTGCTGGGAATGGTCCTGATGCAGAGAGTATAAAGAGTCTAGTTAAAGGAATAAAAACTATTGTTGACGTAGTTTTAAAATCAAATGAGGGAAATGCTACTGCTACTAAAACAGCAGAAGGTGATAAAAAAGACATTGGAAAATTATTTGAAAATAAGGATAGTGCTACTGAAACTGAGGCTGCTAAGGCTAGTGCATCAATCGGAGCAGTAACTGAGGCTGACATCTTAAAAGCTATTGCTAAGTCTGGAGAGACTGCTGATAATAGCAAAGATATTGAGGCGGCGACAGATGCTGCAAGTATTGCTGCTGCTAAGAAGGAAGATAATAAAAAAGAAATTAAAGATTCAGCAAAGAAAGATGCAATTATTGCTGTTGGCATAACACTTCGGGCAATGGCTAAGAGTGGTAAGTTTGCTGCTAAGAGTAATGAAGAAAAATCTGCTCATGCAGTCAATGGTGTTGCTGCTAATGCTGTTGGTAAAACTTTAAGTACTCTTATTATTGCTATTAGAAATACTGTTGATAGTGGGTTAAGGTCAATTAGTGATGCTCTTGCTACAGTTACACAAGAAGATAAGTCTGCAGAAATTACTACACCTGCAGACTCAACAGCTAGTGGACAATAATAAATAATTATCAATAAAATATACATAACTAAATAAAGTCATTTGAGGAAAACTATTTCTCTATTTATGAGAACCGTTTTCCTTTTTTACTATCTGTAATCATACTCAGGTCCTAAATCATAGTGATAGCAATCCTTTAACAACAGATTGATTGTAAGACTACATTTGAGTTTTTTTATAAGATAAAAAAATAGACTAAACATTTATGTTATGGTTAGGTACCCTCTTAAATTACATATTACTAACATAAGGTTCCTATCATACTTAAGATATTATATAATGATTACATAAGGAGCTTTTATGCAAGATTCATCACTACATTCTGTTGAGAGTACACAAATTTTTAATGGGCATATTACAGAGGAGATTATATACCAAGAATTTGTTAAGATGGGTATGCAAGATTTTATTGCGAATGATCTCTCTAAAAGATATTACCGTAATGAACTGACTTATAGGGATATTGAGTATTTAGAGACTACTTTTAACCTTAAGCTTGAAATGTTAGAGCGTAGTTTAAAATCTGAAGTTATTTTTGTGAAAACCGAACTTGATAACAAAATAGACTCTGTTGAGAATAACTTAAATGTGAAGATTGATAATGTTAGAAATGAGTTAAAATCTGACATTAAGGATCTTGATAATAAGATCGATAATGTTAGAAATGAGGTTTCTCTTGTTAGAAAAGATATGGAAATTAATAGGGTGGAGCTTGATAATAAACTTGATAAAACCGCATCAGAATTTAAAAGTACATCAAGATTACATAATTGGATGTTTGGAACTCTAATTACCCTAAATATAGGAATTTTTTTAACATTAATGTCTATAGTGTATTCATTGTTAAGTAAGTAATTTTGAATTAAGTAAACCTTTTCTTTATTTGACTACATATCAGTTATTTTCTTAACAAGATTCTTTAATTATTTATTAATAACAATTAATATTTCTAATTGTTATATTGCACACAGTTACAGTGTGAGATTATAGGCACTATAATCTTAGTTTTTGTTTTTATGTTTATCAGAGGTTGTTAGTCATCTTGTTCCCTTTTAGGTTAATAAGGAGGCACGTGATAATGAAAAGAATTACTTTATGTGCGTTATTTTTGACTTTATTTTTACTTCTTAGCTGTGGCAGTGGGAGTGCTAGTGCTGAGGATCCTAAAACCACTTTCTTAAACTCTATTGCTAATTTAGGTAAAGGGTTCTTAGATGTTTTTACTTCTCTTTCTGATATGATTACTGGGGCTTTGGGTATTAAGGCTGATACTAAGAAATCTGACATTGGTAAGTATTTCAATGATATTGAAAACACTATGACATCTGTTAAAAAGAAGTTACAAGATCAAGTTGCTAAGAATGGGAATTATCTAAAAGTAAAGGAAGTTGTTGATACCTTTATCACTAACACATTAGATAAAATTGCAGAAGGGGCTAAGACAGCTGCTAAAGGGGCTACTGGTGATGTTACTATTGGCAATGCTGTTAAAAATGAGGATGCTAAACCCGCAGATGCTACAAGTGTCAACGCTCTTGTTAAAGGAATTAAAGAAATGGTTGGTGTAGTTTTAAAGGATAAAGGAAATGCAGATGCTAATGGTGCTAAAATTGAAGATACTGAGAGGAAATCAATTGGTAAGTTGCTTGGGAAAGGTGCCGCTGATGGTACAGAATCACATGCTGCTGCAGCTAGTGCTTCAATCGGAGCAGTAACCGGCGCTGATATTCTAAAAGCTATTGCTAGTTCTGGTGATGCTGCTGCTGGTGGAGTTGATATTGATCAAGCAAAGAATGCTGCTGAGATTGCGGCTGCTAAGGCTGATAGTAAAGATTTAAAAGCAGACCAAAAAGACGCGGTTGTTGCTGCTGGTATAGCACTTCGAGCTATGGCTAAGGATGGTAAATTTGCTGCTAAGAATAATGAAGATAAATCTGCTAATGCAGTTAATGGTGTTGCTGCTAGTGCTGTTGGTAAGACTTTAAGTACTCTAATAATAGCAATAAGAAATACTGTTGATAGTGGATTGAAAACAATTAATGCAGCTCTTGCTACAGTTACACAAGAAGATAAATTTGTAGATTCTACTACACCTGCAGACTCAACAGCTAGTGGACAATAATAAATTATTAATAACAAATACATAACTAAATAAAGTCATTTGAGGAAAACTTTTCTCTTCATAAGAATTGTTTTCCTTTTAGTTATATTTAACTTTCCCTTGAGTAAAAAATGAAACACGTAATAATGAAAAGAATTACTTTATGTGCGTTATTAATGACTTTATTTTTACTTATTTCTTGTAATACTTCAGGAAAAGATCTTACAGATGATGAAGTGGCTAAATCTGATGGCACTGTTATTGATTTAGCTAAAATAACTAAGAACATCAAAGACTCTGTTGCTTTTGCTAAGAGTGTTAAAGAAATTCATTCTTTAGTTAAGTCCATTGATACACTAGCTAAAGCTATTGGTAAGAAAATTCAAAATCAAGATCAAAGTCCTTTAACCAATGATGCTGGTAATGGTCATAATACTACATTAATTGCAGGGGTGTTTCAGATAGTATTGACTGTGAGTTCTAAATTGACAGAATTAGAAAAAGATGTCGCAATTTCTGCTGTGCTTAAGACAAAGGTTACTGAGGCTAAAACTAAAAGTACAGAATTCTTAGCCAAGTTGAAAGGCGAAGCCGCTACACTTGGTGTGGCAAGTGGTGCTGCTACAAGTGATGATGCAAAAAAAGCTATAGATATAACTGGTGATGGCAGTAAAGGTGGTAATGAACTTAAGGCTCTCAACACATCTATTGATGCGTTGTTAAAGGATGCTGAAGCTGCAGTAACATCTGCAATTAATGCGCTTACAACACCTGTGAAACCTTAACTAAGAGATAAATTATTATAAGATTAGTTTTTAATCAATCGTTATTTTCTTATAAAATAAAGTCTATAAATAATAAGCTAAGAGTTTTTTTCTCTTAGCTTTTTTTGTTTCTTGATTTCTTTCTTTACTTCCTTTATTACTTTGTTATAATCTTTAAGATTTCTTTAATTATTTTTACCTTTTAGACTTATATTTATTCATTGTTTTTATCTTGTTTTATCATTTAATGATAATTTATATTGCTTATTTGTAATTTTATTTTTACTTCTTAGTTGTGGCAGTGGTACTACTAAGATGGAAGATCCTAAAACCACTTTCTTAACTTCTATTGCTAATTTAGGTAAAGGGTTCTTAGATGTTTTTACTTCTCTTTCTGATATGATTACTGGGGCTTTGGGTATTAATGCTGAGACTAAGAAATCTGACATTGGTAACTATTTCACTGATATTGAAAAAACTATGAAAACAGTTAAAGAGAAGTTACAAGATCAAGTTGAAAAGAATGGTAATTATGTAAAAATAAAGGAAGTTGTTGATACGTTTATTACAGGCACATTAGACAAGATTGCAGAAGGGGCTAAAACAGCTGTTAGTGGGGCTGCTGGTGTAGCTGTTGGTGAAGTTGTAAAGGCTAATGCTGTTGTTGGGGCTACTACTGATGCAGAGAGTATAAAGAATCTTGTTAAAGGGATTAAACAAATTGTTGATTTGGTAATAAAAGAAGGTAATGGACAAGCAGATAAAACTAATCCTGTTGATGATGATAAAAAGAATATTGGTAAGTTATTTGAGGCTAAAAATTAGGCTGATAATGGTGCTGAAAATAAACATGTAGCGGCTGTTAGTGCTTCTATTGGCGCTGTAACCGGTGCTGACATCTTGAAAGCTATTGTTGTTGCTAATGCTGATGCTAAGAAAGATGGTAAAGTTAGTGAGGCTACGGATGCAGTAATATCAGCAGCTATTGCACTACGAGCAATGGCTAAGGATGGTAAATTTATTGTTAAGGATACTGGTGATAATAAGATCGAAGATGATGCAGCTAAAGGGGTTGCTGCTAATGCTGTGAACAAAACATTAAGTACTCTAATAATAGCAATAAGAAATACTATTGATAGTGGGTTAAAGTCAATAAGCGATGCTCTTGCTACAGTTACACAAGAAGATAAGTCTGCAGATTCTACTACACCTACAGAAGCAGCGACTAGTGGACAATAATAAATAATTATTAATAAAATATACATAACTAAATAAAGTCATTTGAGGAAAACAACTCTCATGAATAGAGAAGAGTTTTCCTTTTAGTTATAACTTGCCTTCCTGAGGTAAAAAGGAGGCACGTGATAATGAAAAGAATTACTTTATGTGCGTTATTTTTGACTTTATTTTTACTTCTTGGATGTGGCAGTGGGAGTACTAATGCTGAGAATCCTCAGAGTAGATTCTTAAAATCTCTTATTAGTTTAGGTAATGACTTCTTAAATGTTTTCACTTCCCTTTCTGATATGGTTGGAGGGATTTTAGGTTTTAATAATACTACTAAAAAGTCTGATGTTGGGAACTACTTTAAGACTATAGAAAAAAGCTTAACAACAACTAAGACATCTCTTGAGAAAATTATTGCTGATATGAAATCTGAGAATAATCCTAATGCAGAGGCTACTGATACCGCTGTACAATCTCTAATTACTAATACTCTTGATAAGATAATTGCGGGTTCTAAAACTGTTAGTGAGGCTATTGGTTCTGATACTAATGACCTGCTTGGTAATGTTGCTGCTCAGAATAACGGTGGTGCTGCTGGTACTGAAGTCGATAAGTTAGTAAAGGGTATTAAATCAATTGTGGATGTGGTACTTCAAGGCAAAGGAAATCCTGAGGCGGGTACCGAAAAAAAAGCTGATGATCTTGGAGATAGAAGTAATAATGCTGCTGATGGTGAGGCAGGTAAGGTGTTTGCTATTGCTAATGATCCTAAAAAATCAGCTGTTGATGCTCTTAAGGCTGTTGGAGCTGTAACTGGAGCTGACATCTTACAAGCTATGGTTAAAGATAATGATGATTCTGCTAAATTAGCTAAAGAAACAAGTGGTAATGTTACTGTTGCTCCTAAGGATTCAACTATTGCAGGAGGAATAGCGTTAAGAGCTATGACTAAAGGTGGTAAATTCGCTAATGATAATGCTGGAACCGAGGAGGTTACTGCTGCAGTTAAGGGAGCAGCTGTAAGTACTGTAACTAAAGCATTGGGTACTCTTACAATAGCAATAAGAAAAACAATTGACAGAGGACTTAAGGAAGTTAAAGATTCTATGAAATTTAATTCTGCAGATCCTTCTGTAACTACTTATAGGCAGATCCTTGAAGCTAAGAAAAACTAATTAAGATTTAATAATAAATACATAGCTAAATAAAGTCATTTGAGGAAAACTTTTCTTTTCATGAGATTTGTTTTCCTTTTTTACTATCTGTAATAATACTCAGGTCTAAAGCTTATTGATAGAAATCTTTTAACAACAGATTTATGGTTAGGGACACTCTTAAATCACATTTTACTGAAATAAAGTTCCTATAATATTTAAAATATTATATAATAATTAAATAAGGAAGTTTTTATGCAAGATTCGTCATTACATTCTGTTGAGAGTACACAAATTTTTAATGGGCATATTACAGAAGAGATTATATATCAAGAATTTGTAAAGATGGGTATGCAAGATTTTATTGCAAATGATCTCTCTAAAAGATATTACCGTAATGAATTGACTTATAAAGACATTGAGTATTTAGAGAGTAATTTTAATCTTAAGTTTGAGATGTTAGAACGTAGTTTAAAATCTGAAATTATTTTTGTGAAAACTGAACTTGATAACAAAATAGACTCTGTTGAGAGTAATTTAAATGTAAAGATTGATACCAAATTTAATGACCTTGATAACAAAATAGACATTGTTAAAAATGAGTTAAAATCTGAGATTTCTCTTGTTAGAAAAGATATGGAAATTAATAAAATGGAGCTTAATAGTAAACTTGATAAAACCACATCAGAATTTAAAAGTACATCAAGACTACATAATTGGATGTTTGGTACCCTTATCACACTTAATATAGGAATATTTTTAACATTAATATCCATAGTCTATTCATTGTTAAATAAATAAATTTGAATTAACTAGGACCTTTCTTTATTTGATTATATATCAGTTATTTTCTTATCAAAATCATTTAATTATTGTTAATAACAATCAATTTTGTTAATTGTTATATCATGCTCAATATCTTTAAGATTATAGTGCCTATATTTTTAGTTTCTGTTTTTATTTTATTCAAAGCTTGTTAACTATCTTGCCCCTTTTGAGGTAATAAAAGGAGGCACGTGATAATGAAAAGAATTACTTTATGTGCGTTATTTTTGACTTTATTTTTACTTCTTAGTTGTGGTAGTGGTACTACTAGTGCTGAGGATCCTAAAACCACATTTTTAAACTCTATTGCTAATTTAGGTAAAGGGTTCTTAGATGTTTTTACTTCTCTTAGTGATATGGTTGGAGGTGTTTTAGGTTTTAATACTAATACTAAAAAGTCTGATGTTGGGAACTACTTTAAGAAAGTTCATGATACTGTACAAGGCACTAAGGATAAGCTTGAGAAAATTGTTACTGATATGAAATCTGAGAATAATCCTAATGCTGCTAGTACTGAGACTGCTATTAATAAATTAGTTAGTGAAACACTTAATAAGATAATTGATGGTGCTAAGACCGCTAGTGAGGCTATTGGTACTACAGGTGATGAGCTACTTGGTAATGTTGCTGCTGATAATAATGGCGGTGCTGCTGGTACTGAAGTCGATAAACTAGTACAGGGTATTAAATCAATTGTAGACGTGGTACTTAAAGACAAAGGAAATCCTGAAGCGGGGGATGATAAAAAGGCTGAAGATGGTAATAGCGCAAGGAATAATGACGGTGCAGGTAAATTGTTTGATGGTAGTACTGGAGCTGGTGCGGATGATAGAAAAGCAGCAGCTGATGCTGCTAAGGCTATTGGTGCTGTAATTGGGGCTGATATTTTGCAAGCTATGGTTAAAGACAATGGCAATGCTACTAAATTAGCTAAGAATAATGCTGGTATTGCTGCTTCCGGTGTTGCTGCTCCTAAAGATGCGGAAGTTGCAGGAGGTATTGCACTTAGAGCAATGGCTAAAGGTGGTAAGTTTGCTAATGGAAATAATGTTGCTGATGCAAAGAAAATAGTAGAAGGAGCGACTGTAAGTGCAGTAACCAAGGCACTAAATACTTTAACTATTGCTATAAAAAATACTATTGACTTGGGGCTTAAAACCGTTAAAGATGCTGTGAAATTTAATTTTACTGATACTCCTATAACTAATGATAATCAGATCCCTGAAACCAAGAATAACAAATAGTCAGGACTAAAGAGTATTTAATAATAAATACAGAACTAAATAAAGTCATTTGAGGAAAACTTTTCTTTTCATAAGAACCGTTTTCCTTTTATTTGTATTTTTGTCCCTTTGAGTTAATAAGGAGGGACTATAATAGATTAAGTGATAGACTTAAAAACTTAAATATAAGTATACTGATAACTTTATTTTTACTTCTTGGCTGTGGCAGTGGACAACAATCAGTTGATTCAGCTAATGGTGGCGGGGCACTACAGGAGGCAGCAGTTTAAGTTCTGTTCTCATGGATATAGGTAGAAGTGCTGAGAATGCTTTTTATTCTTTTTTAGAGTTACTCTCTGGTACATTAGGTTTTACTGTTAAATCAACTACAAAGAAAAAGGATGTAGGAAGCTATTTTAACAGTCTAGGTGCGAAGCTTGGAGAAGTATCAGATGAATTAGAAGAGGTAGCCAAAAAATCAGAAACAGATGTCGATAAAGGTGGTCTAAACAAGGTAATTAAGGATGCAGTTGATACTGCTAAAGCTACTTTAATTACATTAAAAACACATTTAGAGTCTTTAGGAACAGTAGGTGATAGTCAAAAGGTAGGTGATGCAGCAAGTAATGCTGCAGGAACAGCAGCAGCTGATGTTGAATTAAAGAAAGCATACAATGCATTTAAAGGAATAGTGGATACAGCTGGTAAAGATGGTGTTGAAAGTCCAAAAGCAGGAGACACAGCAGTAAAAGTAGGTAATGCAGATAATAAAGATGGTGCTAAAGTCTTAGCATCAGGTGCTAATGCAGGAGCAGCAGTGGGAGATAGAGCCGCAGCAATAGTATCAAGTGTACTTGGAGAGGAAATGCTGGCATCAATAGTTAAATCAGGAGAGAATGATGCACAGCTAGGAGCAGCTGCAACTGCACAGACAAGTGCAATTTCTTTTGCTAAAGGAGAAGCTACTGCAGATCACTTAGCACAAGATGCAGCTAAAGCAGCAGCAGTAGCAGGGGGAATAGCGTTACGTTCATTAATTAAAGGTGGTAAATTAGCTGCTAATAATAATGATGATGACAAAGTAGTACAAGCTGTAGGAGTATCTGCAGTGAATAAATTATTAGTAGCAGTAGAAGATATAATTAAAAAAACAGTAAATAATGTGCTTAAAACAGCAAAAGAAAAAATAGATGAAGCAAGAGCTCCAAAAACAGCATAGTAATAAATAAGACAGATATTTAGATTAATTACTTAAAAAATAAGATTGCCTTCTATATTTTTGTAATTTAACTTTAAAAAGTTAAATTGGCTTTTTTAATCTAAAAATACTTTCTTAGATTCTTTAGTTAAGATAGGACATGGGTTTTACGAGATTTTTGGCTTTTTTGGTAATGTTATTGGAGACGCTTTTGGACTTACAGCAGTTAAATCCGGTGATAAGAAAAGTAAAGTTGGTGAACACTTTGCAAAAATAAAAAAAGGTTTAGGTGATACTAAGGAGAAGTTAAAAGAGTTATCAAATAAAATATCTGAAGCAAAAAATGCTAATAGCAGCTCAATTGATGCTGTTAAGGGTGCAATTAACAGTGCTAGTGATGTCTTTGAACAGCTAATTGCTGCTTTAACTAAATTTGCTGGGGTAACTAATGATGGTGCTGACATTGGTGATAATGCTGATGCTGTACCTGGTGCTGCTGATAAGACTATGGTTGAAGCCATTATTTCAGGAATTAAAGATATTATTGCTGCAGCAGAGAAATCTGGAGTAAAGATTGAAGCTGGAGCTGTTGGTAATCAGATAGCTACTGCTAATGCTGCTACTGATGCTATTGCTGTTCTTGGGGGGCATACTGTCAAGGCTAATGCTGGAGCTGGTGATAAGCTAGCAGCTGAAGTTGCTAAAGCTGATCCATGGGCTATGATTGACAAAATTAAGAATGCTAAGGCTACTGCTGCTGCTAAGCTTAATGCTGGTACTGATAATGAAACTGGAGTACTAGCTGCTTCTAACGATAAAGCTGATAATGCTGCTGATGCTAAGAGTAATGCTGACCTAGTAGCAGCTGTTGCTCTTAAAGCTATGACTAAGGGTGGTAAATTTAGTGCTAATAATGCAGATACTGATGCAGTTAAAGCTGCTGCTATAAGTGCTGTAAATAAGGTATTGGGAGTACTTGACGTAATAATTAGGAAAACAGTTGCAATCAATCTAGATAAAGTAGGAAGAGCTGTTAAGGGAATACAGTACTTTGAGACTACTACTGAAACAACTGAAGCTAGTACTACTACTCAACCTGCTGCTAAATAAATTTTCTAATTAAATAATCTAAATAAATTCATTTTAGGAAAACTTTTTTCTCTTTATGAAAATTGTTTTCCTTTTATTTATGTCTTGCTCCCTTGAGTTAATAAGGAGGCACGTGATAATGAAAAGAATTACTTTATGTGCGTTATTGATGACTTTATTTTTACTTCTTAGCTGTGGCAGTGGACAACTTCAGGCTGAGAAATTGGCTGCTGAGAGTAAGAATACTTTCTTAGATTCTTTAGTTAAGATAGGTCATGGGTTTTACGAGATTTTTGGCATCTTTGGTAATGCTATTGGAGACACTTTGGGACTTACAGAAGTTAAATCGGGTGACAATAAAAGTAAAATTGGTGAACACTTTAAGACTATAGGGAATGGACTTACAACTACTAAAGATAAGTTAAAAGAGCTATCAAATAAAATATCTGAAGCAAAAAACGCTGATGAGAGCACAATTAAATTAGTTGAGGATGCGATTAAAGGTGCAAATGATATTTTTGAACAACTAATTACTGCTCTCACTAAACTTGCTGGGGTAACTAATGATAGTGCTGTTATTGGTGATAATGCTGATAATCCTCCTGCTGCAGCTGAAAAGGCTGGGATTGATGCTATTATTTCAGGAGTTAAAGATATTATTGGAGTAGCAGTTAAGTCTGATGTAAATATTGAAGCTGGAAATGCTGGTAATCAGATAGCCACTGCTAATGCTGCTACTGATGCTATTGCTGTTCTTGGGGGGCATACTGCCAAGGCTACTGCTGGTGCTGGCCCTAAATTAGCAGCTGAAGTTGCTAAAGCTGATTCATGGGCAATGATTGATAAGATTAAAAATGCTAAGGCTACTAATGGTATTCAACTTGATGCTGGTGAGAAAGATGCTGGGACATTAGCCGCTTCTAATAATAATGCTTCTGCTAATGCTGGTGCTAAAAGTAATGCTGACTTAGCAGCTGCTGTTGCTTTTAAAGCTATGACTAAGGGTGGTAAATTTAGTGCTGCTAATGATGACTCTGAAGCAGTGAAAGCTGCTGCTGTAAGTGCGGTAAATAAGGTACTGGGAGTACTTGACTTAATAATTAGGAAAACAGTAGCAAGCAATTTAGATAAAGTAGGAAAAGCTGTTAAGGGAATACAGTACTTTAAAACTACTACTGAAGCAACTGAAGCTAGTACTACTCAACCCACTGTTACTGCTATTACTAAATAAATTATCTAATTAAATAATTTAAATAATAAAGTCATTTGAGGAAAACTATTTCTCTATTCATGAGATTCGTTTTCCTTTTAGTTGTATCTTGCCCTCCTGAGGTAATAAGGAGGCACGTGATAATGAAAAGAATTACTTTATGTGCGTTATTTTTGACTTTATTTTTACTTAGCTCTTGTAATAGTTCTGGGGCTGCTACTAAAGATGGGCAGGCTGCTAAATCTGATGGCACTGTTATTGATTTAGCTAAAATAACTAAGAACATTACAGACTCTGTTGCTTTTGCTAAAGATGTTAAAGAAATTCATTCTTTAGTTAAGTCCATTGACGAACTTGCTAAAGCTATTGGCAAGAAAATTAAAAATGATGGCACTTTGGAAAATGAGACGGATAAGAATGGATCATTGCTTGCAGGAGTGCATAGTGTAATATCAGCTGTAAAAACTAAAGTGGAAGCATTGGAAACAACAAGTGGAATTTCTACTGAGTTAAAAACTAAGATAACTGATGTTAAAAGTAAAGCGGAAGCATTTTTAGGTAAGTTGAAAGATAAGCATGCTGATCTTGGTAAAAATGCTGCTACTGATGTTGATGCAAAATCAGCTATATTGACAACTGATGCTACTAAAGATAAAGGAGCTAAAGAGCTTGGGGAGCTTAATACAGCAATTAATGAATTGTTAACGGCTGCTAATGGTGCAGCAACAGCTGCAATTGCGGAGCTTACAACTTCTGCTAAACCCTCTAACACCTAAGGGATAAACAAGTTAATTTATTACTATAAGATTACTTTTTAATTAGTCGTAATTATCTGATAAAATAAAGTCTATAAATAATAAGCTAGGAGTATTCTTCTCTTAGCTTTTTTTGTTTCTTTAATTCTTCCTTTACTTCCTTTACTACTTTATTATACTTCTTTAGATTTTTTATGATTTCTTTTATCTTTTAGACTTATTTTTATTCATTGCTTTTATCTTGTTTTATCTCTTAATAATAACTTGGATTACTTATTTTTACTTCTTGGCTGTGGAAGTGGTACTACTAAGATGGAGGATCCTAAAACCACTTTCTTAACTTCTATTGCTAATTTAGGTAAAGGGTTCTTAGATGTTTTTACTTCTCTTAGTGATATGATTACTGGGGCTTTGGGTATTAATGCTGAGACTAAAAAGGAAGATATTGGTAAGTATTTCACTTCTATTGAAAACACTATGACATCTGTTAAAAAGAAATTAAACACTGTCGTGGCAGAGAATGGTAAATATCAAAAGATAAAGGAAGTTGTTGATACCTTTATCACTAACACATTAGACAAGATTGCTGATGGGGCTAAAGAAGCTGCTAAAGGGGCTACTGGTGATGTTATTGGTAATGCTACTGCAACTGGACATGGGGCTACTCCTGCTAGTAAGGATTCAGTTGTTTCTCTTGTTAAAGGGATTAAGACTATTGTTGAAGTGGTTCTAAAAAAGGATGAGGGGGATGCAGGAGCTAATAAAACAGGGGATGATAAAAAGGACGTTGGTAATCTTTTTATTAATGATGCTGGTAAAGATGGTTCAAAAGAAGAAAATATTGCAAAGGCATCAGCTAGCATTGGAGCTGTAACTGGTGCTGATATTTTACAAGCTATTGCTAACTCTAAAGAAGATCCTCAAGTTGATAATGCTAATGGAATTGAAAAAGCCAAAGATGCAGCTGAGATCGCTATTGTTCCTGCTGTTAACAAGACGGAAATTAAAGAAGATTCAGCAAAGAAAGACGCTGTTATTGCTGCAGGTATTGCACTGAGAGCTATGGCTAAGGATGGTAAATTTGCTGCTAAGAATGAAGAGAAATCTGCCAATGCAGTCAATGGAATAGCAGCTAATGCTGTTGGTAAGACTTTAAGGACTCTAATAATAGCAATAAGAAATACTGTTGATAGTGGTTTAAAGACAATTAGTGATGCTCTTGCTACAGTTACACAAGAAGATAAATCTTTAGATTCTACTACACCTGCAGACTCAGCAACCGGTAGCCAGCAATAATAAATAATTATTAAAATATACATAACTAAATAAAGTCATTTGAGGAAAACTTTTATCTTTGTGAGAATTGTTTTCCTTTTGTTTGTATTTTTGCCCTTGTGATGTAATAAGGAGGCACGTGATAATGAAAAGAATTACTTTATGTGCGTTATTAATGACTTTATTTTTACTCTTATCTTGTAATAATTCAGGAAAAAATCTTAAAGATGATGAAGTGGCTAAATCTGATGGTTCTGTTATTGACCTAGCTAAAATAACTAAGAACATTACAGATTCTGTTGCTTTTGCTAAAGATGTTAAAGAAGTTCATTCTTTAGTTAAGTCTATTGATGACCTTGCTAAAGCTATTGGAGCGAAAATTAAAGATTCTTATGAGCTTGATACTACCAATTCTGGTCATAATGGAGCGTTACTTGCTGGGGTGTTTCAAGTAATATTGACTGTAGAAACCAAGTTGAAATCATTAAAGCAGTCAGCTAAACTCCCTGAGTCACTTAAGGCAAAGGTTACTGCTGCTGAGCAATCAAGTAAAAAATTCTTAGACAAATTGAAAGGTGAGAATGCAGCTCTTGGTAAAGAAGATGCTTCTGATGCTGATGCAAAAAAAGCTATAGATAAAAATGATAATACTGGAGGTAAAGGTAAGGAAGAGCTCGGTGAACTAAACACAGCAATTGATGCATTGTTAACAGCTGCAGACGCTGCAGTAACAGCTTCAATTAATGAGCTTACAACTTCTTCTAAACCCGCTAACACCTAAGGGATAAACAAGTTAATTAACTATTATAATGATTACTTTTTAATCAATCGTTATTTTCTTATAAAATAAAGTCTATAAATAATAAGCTAGGAGTTTGCTTCTCTTAGCTTTTTTTGTTCCTTTATTCTCTATTTACTTCTTTTACTTCTTTATTATACTTCTTAGTTGTGGCAGTGGTACTACTAGTGCTGAGG
The DNA here is from genome assembly GCF_023035875.1 of Borrelia puertoricensis. NCBI lineage: Bacteria > Pseudomonadati > Spirochaetota > Spirochaetia > Spirochaetales > Borreliaceae > Borrelia > Borrelia puertoricensis. The sequence continues at coordinate 6,919 of NZ_CP075400.1, read as the reverse complement.
ATCCTAAAACCACATTCTTAAACTCTATTGCTAATTTAGGTAAAGGGTTCTTAGATGTTTTTACTTCTCTTTCTGATATGATTACTGGGGCTTTTGGTATTAAGGCTGAGACTAAGAAATCTGATATTGGTAACTATTTCACTTCTATTGAAAAAGCTATGAACACAGTTAAAGAGAAATTACAAGATCAAGTTGAAAAGAATGGTAACTATCTAAAGATAAAGGAAGTTGTTGATAACTTTATCACTAACACATTAGACAAGATCGCTGATGGGGCTAAGACTGCTGCTACTGGGGCTACTGGTAACGATGCTATTGGTAATGCTACTTCGGCTGGACATGGGGCTACTCCTGCTGACAAAGACTCTGTTATCTCCTTAGTTAAAGGAATTAAAACTATTGTTGATTTGGTTTTAAAAGATAAGGGTGATGCAGGTGCTACTAAAACAGGAGAGGATGATAAAAAGGATGTTGGTAATCTATTTGCTGATGCGAATGGTAAAGATGATGCTAAAGAAGAAAATATTGCAAAGGCATCAGCTAGTATTGGTTCAGTGACCGGGGCTGACATTTTGCAAGCTATTGCTAAATCCACAGAAAATCCTACTGCAAATAGTACTGATGGAATTGAAAAAGCTACAGATGCTGCTGAGATTGCTATTGCTCCGGCTGTTAACGGCAAAAAAGAAATTAAAGATGCTGCAAAGAAAGACGCTGTTATTGCTGCTGGTATTGCACTTCGGGCAATGGCTAAAGATGGTAAGTTTGCTGCTAAGAATGAAGCAAAATCTGCTCATGCAGTTAATGGGGCAACTGCTAGTGCTGTTGGTAAGACTTTAAGTACTCTAATAATAGCAATAAGAAATACTGTTGATAGTGGTTTAAAGACAATTAGTGATGCTCTTGCTACAGTTACACAAGAAGATAAATCTGTAGATTCTACTACACCCGCAGAAACAGCAATTGGTAGGTAATAATAAATAATTATCAATAAAACATACATAACTAAATAAAGTCATTTGAGGAAAACTCTTCTTTTTATAAGAATTGTTTTCCTTTTATTTATATCTTGACTTCCTGAGGTAATAAGGAGGCACGTGATAATGAAAAGAATTACTTTATGTGCGTTATTTTTGACTTTATTTTTACTTCTTGGCTGTGGCAGTGGTACTACTAAGATGGAAGATCCTCAGAGTAGGTTCTTAAAGTCTGTGATTAGTTTAGGTAATGATTTCTTAAATGTTTTTACTTCCCTTTCTGATATGGTTGGAGGGGTTTTAGGTTTTAATACTACTACTAAAAAATCTGATGTTGGGAACTATTTTAAGACTATGCATGATACTCTTTCATCTACTAAGACATCTCTTGAGAAAATTGTTGCTGACATGAAATCTGATAATAATCCTAATGCAGAGGCTACTGATACCGCTGTAAAATCTCTAATTACTAATACTCTTGATCAAATAATCCAGGGTGCTAAGACTGCTAGTGAGGCTATTGGTACTGATAGTAATGACCTGCTTGGTAATGTTGCTGCTCAGAATAACGGTGGTGCTGCTGGTAGTGAAGTCGATAAACTAGTAAAGGGTATTAAATCAATTGTAGATGTGGTACTTGGTGAAAAAAAAGGAAATTCCGATGCTGGGGATGATAAAAAGGCTAGTGATGGTTCTACTGCAAGAACCGCTGCTGCTGGGGATGGTGAATCAGGTAAATTATTTGCTACTGGTGCGGGAGCTGTTGGTGATGTTAACAATTCAAAAAAGGTTGCAGCTGATGCTGCTAAAGCTGTTGGGGCTGTAACTGGCGCTGACATTTTACAAGCTATGATTAAGGATGATGGTGATGCTGTTAAATTAGCTACTTCTCAGAATGCTGGAGCTGCCCCTAAAGATGCTACTATTGCAGGAGGTATAGCACTGCGAGCGATGGCTAAGAATGGTAAATTTGCTGGTCCTAGTGCTGCTGCTGATGATGCTGTTACTGCAGTTAAAGGTGCAGCAATAAGTGCAGTTACTAAAGCATTAGATACTTTAACAATAGCAATAAGAAATACTATTGACTCAGGCCTTAAAACTATTAAAGATGCTATGAATATTAATCCTACTGATACTACTTTAACTAATGATAATCAGGCTTCTGAAGCTAAGAAAAACTAGTTAGAATTTAATAACAATATACATAACTAAATAAAGTCATTTGAGGAAAACTTTTCTTTTCATAAGAATTGTTTTCCTTTTGTGTTTATATAGTCTTTCTGAGGTAAAAAGGAGGCACGTGATAATGAAAAGAATTACTTTATGTGCGTTATTTTTGACTTTATTTTTACTTCTTAGTTGTGGCAGTGGACAACAGTCGGTTGATTCGGCTAATGGTGGCGGGGCAGCTACAGGAGGGAGCAGTTTAAGTTCTGTTCTCATGGATGTAGGTAGAAGTGCTAAGAATGCTTTTTATGCATTTTTAGAGCTACTTTCTGGTACATTAGGTTTTACTGCTAAATCAACTACAAAGAAAGAGGATGTAGGAGGGTATTTTAACAGCTTAGGTGCTAAGCTTGGAGACGCATCAACAGAATTAGAAAAGATAGCAAAAAAGTCAGAGACAGAGCTTGATAAAGGTGAGCTAAACAAGATAATTAGAAGTGCAGTTGATTCTGCTAAGTCTATTTTAAACACATTAAAAACTCATTTGGACTCTTTAAAAGATATCGGTGATGCTAAACCAGTAGGTGAGGCTGCAAGTAATGCTCAAGGCACAGCACCAACTGATGTTGAATTAAAGAAAGTATATAATGCATTGAAAGGAATTGTAGAAGAAGCAGGTAAGGTAGGTGTTCCAAAGCCAGAAGCTGGAAATGTAGCAGTAAAAGTAGGTAATGCAGATAATAAAGATGGAGTAAAAGTCTTAGCTGCAGGTGCTAATGCAGGAGCAGCTGTGGGAGATAAAGCCGCAGCAATAGTAGCAGCAGTTAGTGGTGAAGAAATATTAGCTTCAATAGTTAAGTCACAAGAAAGTGATGCTGATGCAGCACTAGCAGTTGATGCAACTGCACAGACAAGTGCACTAAAGTTTGCAAGAGGAGGAAGTGATACAGGTCAGTTAGCAAAAGATGTAGCTAAAGCAGCAGCTGTAGCAGGAGGTATAGCATTACGTTCTTTAGTTAAGGATGGTAAATTAGCTGCGAATAATAATGATGATGACAAAGTAGTACAAGCAGTAGGAGTAAGTGCAGTAAATAAGTTATTGGTATCAATAGAGGATATAATTAAGAAGGCAGTAAAAGAATGTTCTTGAGAAAGCAAAAGAAAAAATAGATAAAGCTAGATCCCCAAAACCAGCAGCTCAGCAGTAAAATAGATAGTTAGATTCATTACTTAAAATTAAGATTAGAAGGCAAACTTATCTCTAAGTCTGCCTTCTATATTAGTTGTAATGAAATTAAAAAGTTGAATAGTTCGGTAGTAATGCAGAGAATCTTCAAACCGTATTTTAACCTCTTATAGTTAATTTAGTTTATTTGTTCCTGTAGCAATCTTGTTTAATGTTAAGAAAGGTTAAGATAAATCTGTTTATGCAGCTAATGGTGTTGTTATTAGTGCTAATTCTAAGACATTTAATCTATCGCAAGAACTGTTTTTAGTGCTTGTAAAGTAATTTCAACAGTATTTTTAATAGCAATTAGAAGATATACTAAACGATTAAATAATAAAATAAATCTTGAAATGCTATTACACCTGCAATTTTAACAGTTAACATAAATAACTAGTACAAAATAAATATATAACTAAATAAAGTCATTTGAGGAAAACTATTCTTTTTATAAGATTCGTTTTCCTCAAATGACTTTATTTATATAGATATTTGTACTAAAGATAAGACAGTAACTTTTATTCAGTTCCATATTAATTAGGTGTAAGTAAGTATTATGAGATTAGTTTTGATTAGTAAGTGAGTAAAATTATTCTGAAAGTAAAGGTAGGAACCAGGTTTCTTAGTTTTTGTTTTTATTGAATGATATGTTTACTTTAGTTAATTGTTTTTTGATTATTTATTTTTTTAAGTTTAAATTGGATGTGATTGATTACAAGTTTTAGATTAAGATTATATTTTTGTTCTTTATTGTATAAATTTACTTATTAAAATAATTTTGAATTACCTTTAATTATTACAGAATAGAATAATTGAGGTTTTATGGAATTTATTTTTGTTATTTAAAATAAAAGGGTGTACATTTGTCAGTAATTATTGTATTTCAATATCGAGATTCAATAATTAAATAATCTAATATCCCAGGAGGGAGATATGAAGAGAAATATTTTATCAGTATGTATGTTAGCATTATTATGTTTGTTATCATGTGATATGAATGCCCTTAATGATTTATTAAATGAAGTAAGGGAAAAGGTTTTAGATGAAAGCAAAGATAATAAATATTTAAACCATGAACAAGGAAATCAGGAACAAAAAGAAGTTGTTATAGATTCTCTTGAAGAAGGAGTAGAAATACAACAAGACATGGAAGTAAAACCTGTTAATGCGGGATTTGAGGTGTTTAGGCAAGAGTATCCATACTATCCTCAAGAAGAAGTAATAAAAATAGAAGAAAAAGATTTAGTTCCAAGTACTGAATCCGAAAAAGAAGCACAAGCAGAAATTGAAAAAGTAAAAGGTGCTCTTGGAGATTCTGGATTCCAGCAATTAATTAAGAATGCACTTGAGCTTAAAGATAGATGTGAGCGAGGAAGAGCTGATTTTTATGATATAATGGGAAAAATTCAGAGTGAAAGAATATCACTAACCAAAAAGCGTAAGGAAAATATAGAAAAGATAAGAAAGTTAACTCAATTGCAAAATAAGTTAAATGATGAAAGGTCTAATCTCGAGAGGCTTATGAATGAAGTTGAGGTTGGACTTAATGAAAGAAGTTCTGCAAAATATTTTTTTGAAGATTCTGAAAAGATTTTAAAAGAAGCTATTACTGACAGATTAAGAAATAACAAACGTAGAAGTTACTGGTCAAGAAGAGGGAATGGTGATTTTCTAGCTAGAAAGGCACGAAGTAATGCGGAAAGTTCTTTAGAACAACTAGAATCTTCTTCTGTGAAGTTAATTGAAGCAATGGCAAAGATAAAAGAAATAGAAGAACTTATTAGTGAGGCAAAGTCTGCTCTAGGTAATCTTTCAAGATAGAGACTGAAAAATTTAAATATTTTATAATATTAGTATTTTCAAGAAGAGTTCCTTTATAAGGGACCTTCTTTAATTTTATTTAAATAAGTTTCTAAAAACTATATAATGATTTAAATTGAATAACTAGTGAATTATTTTAAGGTGTTGAGGTGTAATTGTTTTGAATACTGATATTGAGAGAGAAGATTTATTAAATAAGGAATATAAGGTTTTAGATAAAGGCTTTATCAAACTTGTTGATTATATGGGTAGTGAGGAGAGAATATTGAATGCAGCAAGGATTTCATATCGAGGTGAGAGAATTAGGAGGACAGATGCTGAACTTATAGATTATTTAGTTAGAAATGAGCACACAAGTCCATTTGAACAAGTGGTTTTTACATTTTATATTAAGGCTCCTATATTTGTTGCAAGGCAATGGATGAGACATAGAACAGCAAGGATTAATGAAGTATCTGGTTCATATAGTTTTCTTAGAGAAGAGTTTTATGTGCCTTTAGAGGAGGATCTAAAAATACAAAATATTGAGAGTAATCAAATTGAAGCTAATTTTGCAAAGAATGTGTTAAGTGATTTAAGAGAGAGTCAAAAAACTTGTTACAAGTTATATCAAGATATGATAAATAGTAATGTTTCAAAAGAAGTTTCTAGAATAGCTTTACCTTTAAGCTTGTATACTGAATGGTATTGGCAGATTGATTTAAATAATCTTTTTCATTTTATCAAATTAAGGTTGGCATTAAATGAATCGAAAGAGGTTAGTGAAAATTCATCAAAAGAGATGAGTGAATATGCCAAAATATTGCTTGATGTTATTGAAAAGCTTGTGCCTATTGCTACTAAAAGTTTTAAGAATCATATCTTAAAAGGGTGTAGGTTGTCTTATGAAGAGATAATAGCTATTTCTGGTGCATTAAATATTAGTAAACTCAAATTGGATGATAAGGCATTAAATAGATTAAAAGATAAGCTTAATATTAAATAATAAAAATAAAGTTTTTCTATTATTCTGTTGAATAACAGTAATAATGAGATATACTTTATAAAAAGTAAGTTGATGTTGGATTTTGTGTGTGAGAGAGAAGATAAATTTTATATATAGAATTGTATTTATATTTTGTATAATTTGTTTTGTAAGTTGTGAATTATTTAAAAATTCTGATAATAAAGGTGATTTATTTCAAAATCTAGGGCATGTTAATTTAAAGTCAGATTGGAGAGATAATCTTAAGCTTAATAAAGAAGAGTTTGATACATTAACTTTTTTTGTTAATGCGTTAAAAAATGAATTACCTAAGGGTGGTTCAAGTCATTTTGATATTTATTTACAAGGAGATGTATCTAAAATAGAGGGATATATTAAAAGGTTTTTATTAAAACTGAATGATAAGGGAAAAGTTAAAGAATTACTTAAGCATATTAAATATGGCAAAGATAATCCACTTAATATAGAGGGTAGAGATGAAAAGCTTAATATAGATGCAAAAGATTATTATAAAATAGAGAAAAGACTCACTGATGTTTTTGATAATTATTTTATGTTTTTAAATCCTCCTAGTTCTCCTTCAGGACCACCTCCTCTTATTGAAAACGATCCTGAAGAGAAAGTATTTGAATCAATTAAAAAAGTGTGTTATGAGCATAGACATAGAAATAAAAACTAAATCGTACAGAATGAGATTTTTAAGATTAGCTTAACTAGTATTTTATACTATTAAAAACTAAACTA
>NZ_CP075399.1 GCF_023035875.1 Borrelia puertoricensis | reverse complement strand
TAGTTTAGTTTTTAATAGTATAAAATACTAGTTAAGCTAATCTTAAAAATCTCATTCTGTACGATTTAGTTTTTATTTCTATGTCTATGCTCATAACACACTTTTTTAATTGATTCAAATACTTTCTCTTCAGGATCGTTTTCAATAAGAGGAGGTGGTCCTGAAGGAGAACTAGGAGGATTTAAAAACATAAAATAATTATCAAAAACATCAGTGAGTCTTTTCTCTATTTTATAATAATCTTTTGCATCTATATTAAGCTTTTCATCTCTACCCTCTATATTAAGTGGATTATCTTTGCCATATTTAATATGCTTAAGTAATTCTTTAACTTTTCCCTTATCATTCAGTTTTAATAAAAACCTTTTAATATATCCCTCTATTTTAGATACATCTCCTTGTAAATAAATATCAAAATGACTTGAACCACCCTTAGGTAATTCATTTTTTAACGCATTAACAAAAAAGTTAATGTATCAAACTCTTCTTTATTAAGCTTAAGATTATCTCTCCAATCTGACTTTAAATTAACATGCCCTAGATTTTGAAATAAATCACCTTTATTATCAGAATTTTTAAATAATTCACAACTTACAAAACAAATTATACAAAATATAAATACAATTCTATATATAAAATTTATCTTCTCTCTCACACACAAAATCCAACATCAACTTACTTTTTATAAAGTATATCTCATTATTACTGTTATTCAACAGAATAATAGAAAAACTTTATTTTTATTATTTAATATTAAGCTTATCTTTTAATCTATTTAATGCCTTATCATCCAATTTGAGTTTACTAATATTTAATGCACCAGAAATAGCTATTATCTCTTCATAAGACAACCTACACCCTTTTAAGATATGATTCTTAAAACTTTTAGTAGCAATAGGCACAAGCTTTTCAATAACATCAAGCAATATTTTGGCATATTCACTCATCTCTTTTGATGAATTTTCACTAACCTCTTTCGATTCATTTAATGCCAACCTTAATTTGATAAAATGAAAAAGATTATTTAAATCAATCTGCCAATACCATTCAGTATACAAGCTTAAAGGTAAAGCTATTCTAGAAACTTCTTTTGAAACATTACTATTTATCATATCTTGATATAACTTGTAACAAGTTTTTTGACTCTCTCTTAAATCACTTAACACATTCTTTGCAAAATTAGCTTCAATTTGATTACTCTCAATATTTTGTATTTTTAGATCCTCCTCTAAAGGCACATAAAACTCTTCTCTAAGAAAACTATATGAACCAGATACTTCATTAATCCTTGCTGTTCTATGTCTCATCCATTGCCTTGCAACAAATATAGGAGCCTTAATATAAAATGTAAAAACCACTTGTTCAAATGGACTTGTGTGCTCATTTCTAACTAAATAATCTATAAGTTCAGCATCTGTCCTCCTAATTCTCTCACCTCGATATGAAATCCTTGCTGCATTCAATATTCTCTCCTCACTACCCATATAATCAACAAGTTTGATAAAGCCTTTATCTAAAACCTTATATTCCTTATTTAATAAATCTTCTCTCTCAATATCAGTATTCAAAACAATTACACCTCAACACCTTAAAATAATTCACTAGTTATTCAATTTAAATCATTATATAGTTTTTAGAAACTTATTTAAATAAAATTAAAGAAGGTCCCTTATAAAGGAACTCTTCTTGAAAATACTAATATTATAAAATATTTAAATTTTTCAGTCTCTATCTTGAAAGATTACCTAGAGCAGACTTTGCCTCACTAATAAGTTCTTCTATTTCTTTTATCTTTGCCATTGCTTCAATTAACTTCACAGAAGAAGATTCTAGTTGTTCTAAAGAACTTTCCGCATTACTTCGTGCCTTTCTAGCTAGAAAATCACCATTCCCTCTTCTTGACCAGTAACTTCTACGTTTGTTATTTCTTAATCTGTCAGTAATAGCTTCTTTTAAAATCTTTTCAGAATCTTCAAAAAATATTTTGCAGAACTTCTTTCATTAAGTCCAACCTCAACTTCATTCATAAGCCTCTCGAGATTAGACCTTTCATCATTTAACTTATTTTGCAATTGAGTTAACTTTCTTATCTTTTCTATATTTTCCTTACGCTTTTTGGTTAGTGATATTCTTTCACTCTGAATTTTTCCCATTATATCATAAAAATCAGCTCTTCCTCGCTCACATCTATCTTTAAGCTCAAGTGCATTCTTAATTAATTGCTGGAATCCAGAATCTCCAAGAGCACCTTTTACTTTTTCAATTTCTGCTTGTGCTTCTTTTTCGGATTCAGTACTTGGAACTAAATCTTTTTCTTCTATTTTTATTACTTCTTCTTGAGGATAGTATGGATACTCTTGCCTAAACACCTCAAATCCCGCATTAACAGGTTTTACTTCCATGTCTTGTTGTATTTCTACTCCTTCTTCAAGAGAATCTATAACAACTTCTTTTTGTTCCTGATTTCCTTGTTCATGGTTTAAATATTTATTATCTTTGCTTTCATCTAAAACCTTTTCCCTTACTTCATTTAATAAATCATTAAGGGCATTCATATCACATGATAACAAACATAATAATGCTAACATACATACTGATAAAATATTTCTCTTCATATCTCCCTCCTGGGATATTAGATTATTTAATTATTGAATCTCGATATTGAAATACAATAATTACTGACAAATGTACACCCTTTTATTTTAAATAACAAAAATAAATTCCATAAAACCTCAATTATTCTATTCTGTAATAATTAAAGGTAATTCAAAATTATTTTAATAAGTAAATTTATACAATAAAGAACAAAAATATAATCTTAATCTAAAACTTGTAATCAATCACATCCAATTTAAACTTAAAAAAATAAATAATCAAAAAACAATTAACTAAAGTAAACATATCATTCAATAAAAACAAAAACTAAGAAACCTGGTTCCTACCTTTACTTTCAGAATAATTTTACTCACTTACTAATCAAAACTAATCTCATAATACTTACTTACACCTAATTAATATGGAACTGAATAAAAGTTACTGTCTTATCTTTAGTACAAATATCTATATAAATAAAGTCATTTGAGGAAAACGAATCTTATAAAAAGAATAGTTTTCCTCAAATGACTTTATTTAGTTATATATTTATTTTGTACTAGTTATTTATGTTAACTGTTAAAATTGCAGGTGTAATAGCATTTCAAGATTTATTTTATTATTTAATCGTTTAGTATATCTTCTAATTGCTATTAAAAATACTGTTGAAATTACTTTACAAGCACTAAAAACAGTTCTTGCGATAGATTAAATGTCTTAGAATTAGCACTAATAACAACACCATTAGCTGCATAAACAGATTTATCTTAACCTTTCTTAACATTAAACAAGATTGCTACAGGAACAAATAAACTAAATTAACTATAAGAGGTTAAAATACGGTTTGAAGATTCTCTGCATTACTACCGAACTATTCAACTTTTTAATTTCATTACAACTAATATAGAAGGCAGACTTAGAGATAAGTTTGCCTTCTAATCTTAATTTTAAGTAATGAATCTAACTATCTATTTTACTGCTGAGCTGCTGGTTTTGGGGATCTAGCTTTATCTATTTTTTCTTTTGCTTTCTCAAGAACATTCTTTTACTGCCTTCTTAATTATATCCTCTATTGATACCAATAACTTATTTACTGCACTTACTCCTACTGCTTGTACTACTTTGTCATCATCATTATTATTCGCAGCTAATTTACCATCCTTAACTAAAGAACGTAATGCTATACCTCCTGCTACAGCTGCTGCTTTAGCTACATCTTTTGCTAACTGACCTGTATCACTTCCTCCTCTTGCAAACTTTAGTGCACTTGTCTGTGCAGTTGCATCAACTGCTAGTGCTGCATCAGCATCACTTTCTTGTGACTTAACTATTGAAGCTAATATTTCTTCACCACTAACTGCTGCTACTATTGCTGCGGCTTTATCTCCCACAGCTGCTCCTGCATTAGCACCTGCAGCTAAGACTTTTACTCCATCTTTATTATCTGCATTACCTACTTTTACTGCTACATTTCCAGCTTCTGGCTTTGGAACACCTACCTTACCTGCTTCTTCTACAATTCCTTTCAATGCATTATATACTTTCTTTAATTCAACATCAGTTGGTGCTGTGCCTTGAGCATTACTTGCAGCCTCACCTACTGGTTTAGCATCACCGATATCTTTTAAAGAGTCCAAATGAGTTTTTAATGTGTTTAAAATAGACTTAGCAGAATCAACTGCACTTCTAATTATCTTGTTTAGCTCACCTTTATCAAGCTCTGTCTCTGACTTTTTTGCTATCTTTTCTAATTCTGTTGATGCGTCTCCAAGCTTAGCACCTAAGCTGTTAAAATACCCTCCTACATCCTCTTTCTTTGTAGTTGATTTAGCAGTAAAACCTAATGTACCAGAAAGTAGCTCTAAAAATGCATAAAAAGCATTCTTAGCACTTCTACCTACATCCATGAGAACAGAACTTAAACTGCTCCCTCCTGTAGCTGCCCCGCCACCATTAGCCGAATCAACCGACTGTTGTCCACTGCCACAACTAAGAAGTAAAAATAAAGTCAAAAATAACGCACATAAAGTAATTCTTTTCATTATCACGTGCCTCCTTTTTACCTCAGAAAGACTATATAAACACAAAAGGAAAACAATTCTTATGAAAAGAAAAGTTTTCCTCAAATGACTTTATTTAGTTATGTATATTGTTATTAAATTCTAACTAGTTTTTCTTAGCTTCAGAAGCCTGATTATCATTAGTTAAAGTAGTATCAGTAGGATTAATATTCATAGCATCTTTAATAGTTTTAAGGCCTGAGTCAATAGTATTTCTTATTGCTATTGTTAAAGTATCTAATGCTTTAGTAACTGCACTTATTGCTGCACCTTTAACTGCAGTAACAGCATCATCAGCAGCAGCACTAGGACCAGCAAATTTACCATTCTTAGCCATCGCTCGCAGTGCTATACCTCCTGCAATAGTAGCATCTTTAGGGGCAGCTCCAGCATTCTGAGAAGTAGCTAATTTAACAGCATCACCATCATCCTTAATCATAGCTTGTAAAATGTCAGCGCCAGTTACAGCCCCAACAGCTTTAGCAGCATCAGCTGCAACCTTTTTTGAATTGTTAACATCACCAACAGCTCCCGCACCAGTAGCAAATAATTTACCTGATTCACCATCCCCAGCAGCAGCGGTTCTTGCAGTAGAACCATCACTAGCCTTTTTATCATCCCCAGCATCGGAATTTCCTTTTTTTTCACCAAGTACCACATCTACAATTGATTTAATACCCTTTACTAGTTTATCGACTTCACTACCAGCAGCACCACCGTTATTCTGAGCAGCAACATTACCAAGCAGGTCATTACTATCAGTACCAATAGCCTCACTAGCAGTCTTAGCACCCTGGATTATTTGATCAAGAGTATTAGTAATTAGAGATTTTACAGCGGTATCAGTAGCCTCTGCATTAGGATTATTATCAGATTTCATGTCAGCAACAATTTTCTCAAGAGATGTCTTAGTAGATGAAAGAGTATCATGCATAGTCTTAAAATAGTTCCCAACATCAGATTTTTTAGTAGTAGTATTAAAACCTAAAACCCCTCCAACCATATCAGAAAGGGAAGTAAAAACATTTAAGAAATCATTACCTAAACTAATCACAGACTTTAAGAACCTACTCTGAGGATCTTCCATCTTAGTAGTACCACTGCCACAGCCAAGAAGTAAAAATAAAGTCAAAAATAACGCACATAAAGTAATTCTTTTCATTATCACGTGCCTCCTTATTACCTCAGGAAGTCAAGATATAAATAAAAGGAAAACAATTCTTATAAAAAGAAGAGTTTTCCTCAAATGACTTTATTTAGTTATGTATGTTTTATTGATAATTATTTATTATTACCTACCAATTGCTGTTTCTGCGGGTGTAGTAGAATCTACAGATTTATCTTCTTGTGTAACTGTAGCAAGAGCATCACTAATTGTCTTTAAACCACTATCAACAGTATTTCTTATTGCTATTATTAGAGTACTTAAAGTCTTACCAACAGCACTAGCAGTTGCCCCATTAACTGCATGAGCAGATTTTGCTTCATTCTTAGCAGCAAACTTACCATCTTTAGCCATTGCCCGAAGTGCAATACCAGCAGCAATAACAGCGTCTTTCTTTGCAGCATCTTTAATTTCTTTTTTGCCGTTAACAGCCGGAGCAATAGCAATCTCAGCAGCATCTGTAGCTTTTTCAATTCCATCAGTACTATTTGCAGTAGGATTTTCTGTGGATTTAGCAATAGCTTGCAAAATGTCAGCCCCGGTCACTGAACCAATACTAGCTGATGCCTTTGCAATATTTTCTTCTTTAGCATCATCTTTACCATTCGCATCAGCAAATAGATTACCAACATCCTTTTTATCATCCTCTCCTGTTTTAGTAGCACCTGCATCACCCTTATCTTTTAAAACCAAATCAACAATAGTTTTAATTCCTTTAACTAAGGAGATAACAGAGTCTTTGTCAGCAGGAGTAGCCCCATGTCCAGCCGAAGTAGCATTACCAATAGCATCGTTACCAGTAGCCCCAGTAGCAGCAGTCTTAGCCCCATCAGCGATCTTGTCTAATGTGTTAGTGATAAAGTTATCAACAACTTCCTTTATCTTTAGATAGTTACCATTCTTTTCAACTTGATCTTGTAATTTCTCTTTAACTGTGTTCATAGCTTTTTCAATAGAAGTGAAATAGTTACCAATATCAGATTTCTTAGTCTCAGCCTTAATACCAAAAGCCCCAGTAATCATATCAGAAAGAGAAGTAAAAACATCTAAGAACCCTTTACCTAAATTAGCAATAGAGTTTAAGAATGTGGTTTTAGGATCCTCAGCACTAGTAGTACCACTGCCACAACTAAGAAGTATAATAAAGAAGTAAAAGAAGTAAATAGAGAATAAAGGAACAAAAAAAGCTAAGAGAAGCAAACTCCTAGCTTATTATTTATAGACTTTATTTTATAAGAAAATAACGATTGATTAAAAAGTAATCATTATAATAGTTAATTAACTTGTTTATCCCTTAGGTGTTAGCGGGTTTAGAAGAAGTTGTAAGCTCATTAATTGAAGCTGTTACTGCAGCGTCTGCAGCTGTTAACAATGCATCAATTGCTGTGTTTAGTTCACCGAGCTCTTCCTTACCTTTACCTCCAGTATTATCATTTTTATCTATAGCTTTTTTTGCATCAGCATCAGAAGCATCTTCTTTACCAAGAGCTGCATTCTCACCTTTCAATTTGTCTAAGAATTTTTTACTTGATTGCTCAGCAGCAGTAACCTTTGCCTTAAGTGACTCAGGGAGTTTAGCTGACTGCTTTAATGATTTCAACTTGGTTTCTACAGTCAATATTACTTGAAACACCCCAGCAAGTAACGCTCCATTATGACCAGAATTGGTAGTATCAAGCTCATAAGAATCTTTAATTTTCGCTCCAATAGCTTTAGCAAGGTCATCAATAGACTTAACTAAAGAATGAACTTCTTTAACATCTTTAGCAAAAGCAACAGAATCTGTAATGTTCTTAGTTATTTTAGCTAGGTCAATAACAGAACCATCAGATTTAGCCACTTCATCATCTTTAAGATTTTTTCCTGAATTATTACAAGATAAGAGTAAAAATAAAGTCATTAATAACGCACATAAAGTAATTCTTTTCATTATCACGTGCCTCCTTATTACATCACAAGGGCAAAAATACAAACAAAAGGAAAACAATTCTCACAAAGATAAAAGTTTTCCTCAAATGACTTTATTTAGTTATGTATATTTTAATAATTATTTATTATTGCTGGCTACCGGTTGCTGAGTCTGCAGGTGTAGTAGAATCTAAAGATTTATCTTCTTGTGTAACTGTAGCAAGAGCATCACTAATTGTCTTTAAACCACTATCAACAGTATTTCTTATTGCTATTATTAGAGTCCTTAAAGTCTTACCAACAGCATTAGCTGCTATTCCATTGACTGCATTGGCAGATTTCTCTTCATTCTTAGCAGCAAATTTACCATCCTTAGCCATAGCTCTCAGTGCAATACCTGCAGCAATAACAGCGTCTTTCTTTGCTGAATCTTCTTTAATTTCCGTCTTGTTAACAGCAGGAACAATAGCGATCTCAGCTGCATCTTTGGCTTTTTCAATTCCATTAGCATTATCAACTTGAGGATCTTCTTTAGAGTTAGCAATAGCTTGTAAAATATCAGCACCAGTTACAGCTCCAATGCTAGCTGATGCCTTTGCAATATTTTCTTCTTTTGAACCATCTTTACCAGCATCATTAATAAAAAGATTACCAACGTCCTTTTTATCATCCCCTGTTTTATTAGCTCCTGCATCCCCCTCATCCTTTTTTAGAACCACTTCAACAATAGTCTTAATCCCTTTAACAAGAGAAACAACTGAATCCTTACTAGCAGGAGTAGCCCCATGTCCAGTTGCAGTAGCATTACCAATAACATCACCAGTAGCCCCTTTAGCAGCTTCCTTTGCTCCTGCTGCGATCTTGTCTAATGTGTTAGTGATAAAGGTATCAACAACTGTTTTAAGTTTTGAGTAATTCCCATTCTTAGCAACTTGATCTTGTAACTTCTTTTTAACAGATGTCATAGTTGTTTCAATAGAAGTGAAATAGTTACCAATGTCAGATTTCTTAGTCTCAGCATTAATGCCAAAAGCCCCAGTAACCATATCAGAAAGAGAAGTAAAAACATCTAAGAACCCTTTACCCAAATTAGCAATAGAGTTTAAGAATGTGATTTTAGGATCCTCAGCACTAGTACTGCCACTACCACAACTGAGAAGTAAAAATAAAGTCAAAAATAACGCACATAAAGTAATTCTTTTCATTATCACGTGCCTCCTTATTACATCACAAGGGCAAAAATACAAACAAAAGGAAAACAATTCTCACAAAGATAAAAGTTTTCCTCAAATGACTTTATTTAGTTATGTATATTGTTATTAATCCTTTATTGTTGTTGTCCAGTAGTTGCTGCTTCTGCAGGTGTAGTAAAATCTGCAGACTTATCTCCTTGTTTAACAGCTGCTAGAGCATCACTAATTGACTTTAAACCAGTATCAACAGTATTCCTAATAGCAATAATAAGAGTACTTAATGCTTTGCCTACAGCACTAGCAGCAACTCCTTTAGCAGACTCAGCTTCAGTCTTCTTTTCAGCAGTATCCTTAACAATAAATTTACCATCTTTAGCCATAGCTCTTAATGCTATTCCTGCTGCAATCACTGCATCTTTTTTGGATTCTGCAGTAGTAAGTTGATCATCATTAGCAGTAGAAGTACCCTTAGCTAAAGCCAAACCTGCTGCATCTTTCACTTCCTTAACTTTACCACCCTTCGTAGCATCAGCATTAGCAGCAGCAATAGCTTGTAATATGTCAGCCCCAGTTACCGCCCCTATTGATGCACTAGCAGCCGCTACATGTTTCTCTTCAGCACCCTTATCATCGGCAGTTTCAGCTCCAAATAACTTACCAATATTCTTTTTATCATCATCAGCTGGGGTAGTTTTATCTGCTTGTCCATTACCTTCTTTTATTACCAAATCAACAATTTGTTTAATCCCTTTAACAAGGTTCTTTACACTTTCTGCATCAGGACCATCACCAGCAGCATTAGATTTGACAACCTCACTAATAGCATTACCTGCAGCCCCAGTAGCAGCTGTCTTAGCTCCTTCAGCGATCTTGTCTAATGTGCCTGTAATAAAAGTATCAACAACTTCTTTTAATTTTGGATAGTTACCATTCTCTGCCACTACAATGTTTAATTTCTTTTTAACAGATGTCATAGTTTTTTCAATAGAAGTAAAATACTTACCAATATCAGATTTCTTAGTCTCAGCCTTAATACCCAAAGCTCCAGTAATCATATCAGAAAGGGAAGTAAAAACATCTAAGAACCCTTTACCCAAATTAGCAATAGAAGTTAAAAATGTGGCTTTAGGATCCTCCATCTTAGTAGTACCACTGCCACAACTAAGAAGTAAAAATAAGCAATCTAAATTATCATTAAATGATAAAACAAGATAAAAACAAGATATAAATATAAGTCTAAAAGACAAAAGTAATCAAAGGTATCATAAGAAGTATAACAAAGTAGTAAAGGAAATAAAGAAAGAAATAAAATAACAAAAAAAGCTAAGAGAAGCAAACTCTTAGCTTATTATTTATAGACTTTATTTTATAAGAAAATTACTATTAATTAAAAACTAATCTTATAATAATAATATATCTTTAGTTAGAGGATTTAACAGGACTTGTAAGCTCATTAATTGCAGATTCTACAATCTCTTTAGCGGCCTTTGATAAATCAGTAATTGCTGTGTTTAAATCATCAATCTCTTGTGCTCCTTTAGTTTTAGTTCCATGATTTTTAAGTATGGTTTGTTGTGTATGCTCTGCAGTAGCGTCATCTTTACAAAGATCATTGTCCTTTTTACTTTTTCTAAAAATGCTGTACTTAAATTTTCAGCAGCACCAATTTTGGCCTTCAGTTCATCATAATCAAATTTTGACTTCAATGCTGTCAATTTAGTGCTTATATGTAACATTATACTATATGCTCCTGCAACTACCGCACTATTCTTATCCTTATGTGTTGCATTATCTTCAAGTTCTCCAGTATTTTTAACCTTCTTTCCAATACCCTTAGCAAGCTCATCAATGGACTTAACTAATCCCTCTATTTCCTTAATACTTACTGCAAGATCATTCGCTGATTTTATTTTCGAACTTGCTGATTTTAAATCAATAAGAGTGCCATCAGATTTAGCAGCCTGCCCATCTTTAGTAGCAGACCCTGAAGTATTACAAGAAATAAGTAAAAATAAAGTCATTAATAACGCACACAAAGTAATTCTTTTCATTATTACGTGCTTCATTTTTACCTCAGGAAGGCAAGATACAACTAAAAGGAAAACGAATCTCATGAAGAGAGAAAAGTTTTCCTCAAATGACTTTATTTAGTTATGTATTTGTTATTAATTCTTTACTGTTGCTGTCCACCAGTTGCTGCTTCTACAGGTGTAGTAGAATCTACAGATTTATCTTCTTGTTTAACTGCTGCTAGTGCTTCACTAATTGTCTTTAAACCACTATCAACAGTATTTCTTATTGCTATAGTTAAAGTACCCAATGCCTTAGTTACTGCGCTTAAAGCCGCATCCTCTACTGTTTTCTTCGCATCAGCATTAGCATTATCACTAGGACCAGCAAATTTACCACCCTTAGCCACAGACCTTAAAGCTACAGCACCTGCTATAGTTCCATCTTTAGGAGCAGCTCCAGCATTACCATCATTACCCTTAGCTAACTTAGCAGCAACACCATCATTCTTAATCATAGCTTGTAAGATGTCAGCACCAGTTACAGCCCCAACAGCCTTAGCTACATCAGCCGCTGATTTCTTTGCATTCTCAGCAGTGCCAGCATTAGCAGCAAATAATTTACCTGCTTCACCATCTCCAGCAGCAGCGGTTCTTACGGTAAGACCATCGGATTTTTTATCAGTCCCAGCCTCAGGATTACCTTTGTCTCTAAGCACTACACCTATAATCTTTCCAATTCCTTCACTAAGAGACTTAACCGAAGCTTCTTCACCAGCAGCACCTGCATTTTGATCAGCAACATTAGCAATTGGGTCATTACCTTCAGCCCCTTTAGCAGCTTCTCTAGCCCCTTCAGCGATCTTGTCTAATGTGTTAGTGATAAAGTGCTCAACAACCGATTTAAGCTTTACGTAATTCCCATTTTTTTCAACTTCATCTTGTAACTTCTCTTTAACAGATGTCATAGTTTTTTCAATATCAGAAAAGTATTTCCCTATATCGCTCTTTTTAGTATCAGCCTTAATACCCAAAGCCCCAGTAATCATATCAGAAAGAGAAGTAAAAATATCTAAGAACCCTTTACCTAAATTAGCAATAGAGTTTAAGAATGTGGTTTTAGGATCCTCAGCACTAGCACTACCACTGCCACAACTAAGAAGTAAAAATAAAGTCATTAATAACGCACATAAAGTAATTCTTTTCATTATCACGTGCCTCCTTTTTACCTCAGGAAGGCAAGATATAACTAAAAGGAAAACGAATCTCATGAAGAGATAAAAGTTTTCCTCAAATGACTTTATTTAGTTATGTATTTGTTATTAATTATTTATTATTGTCCACTAGCTGTTGAGTCTGCAGGTGTAGTAGAATCAGGATTAAATTTCATAGCATCTTTAACAGTCTTAAGCCCCCTGTCAATAGTATTTCTTATTGCTATAGTTAGAGTACCCAATGCTTTAGTTACTGCACTTGATGCTGTTCCTTTAATTTCAGAAGCAACTGCCCCTTGATCATCAGCACTAGCATTAGCAAATTTACCATCCTTAGCCATTGCCCGCAGTACTATACCTCCTGCAATGATTGCATCTTTAGGTCTACCAGTAGCGTTAACAGCTGCAACATTATTTTTAGCTAATTTAGCAGCAGCAACATTATCCTTAACCATGGCTTTCAAGATGTCAGCACCAGTTACTGCTCCAACAGCCTTAGAGGCATCAGCTACTGATTTCTTAGTTTGACCGGCATCCCCAGCATTACCAGCACCAACAAATAATTTAGTTGCTTAACCATCACCCGCATTGCCCTCAGACCTTTGCCCGCCATCTTCAGCTTTTTTATCAGTACCAGCATCAGGATTTCCTTTATCTCCCAGTACCACGTTTACAATTGATTTGACTCCCCTAATTAAATTTTCAACACTATCAGACCTCGCACCAGCACCATGAGAAGTATTATCACCAGCACCCTTATCAGAAATATTACCAAGCAGCTCATCACCTGTAGTACCAATGGCCTCACTAGCGGTCTTAGCACCCTCAATTATTTTATCAAGAGTATTAGTAATTAGAGATTGTACAGCGGTCTCAGCTGTAGCAGCATTAGGATTATTCTCAGTCTTCATATCAGCAATAATTTTCTCAAGGGATGTCTTAGTTGTTGTTAAGCTTTTTTCTATAGTCTTAAAATAGTTCCCAACATCAGATTTTTTAGTAGTAGTATTAAAACCTAAAACCCCTCCAACCATATCAGAAAGGGAAGTAAAAACATTTAAAAAGTCATTACCTAAACTAATAACCGATTTTAAGAATCTACTCTGAGTATCCCCAGCACTAGTACTCCCACTACTACAGCTAAGAAGTAAAAATAAAGTAATAAAGCAAATAAAGAAAGAATTAAAGAAACAAAAAAAGCTAAGAGAAGCAAACTCTTAGCTTATTATTTATAGACTTTATTTTATAAGAAAATAACGATTGATTAAAAACTAATCTTATAATAATAATTTATCTTTAGTTAGAGGGTTTAACAGAAGTTGTAAGCTCATTAATTGCAGATGTTACTGCATCATTAGCGGCTTTTAACAACTCATCAATTGCTGTATTTAATTTTTTAAGGTCAGTAGCAGAAGCATCGGTTCTATCTATAGCTTCTTTTGCATGAGCATCAGTAGCAGCACCATCTGCCTTACCAAGATCAGCATTTTGTCTTTAAATTTATTTAATAAATCAGTACTTGCGGTCTTAACTGCAGTAACTTTTGTTTTCAGCTCATCAGAGATTCCTTCCTTTTTCTCCAATTGTGTCAATTTAATCTTCACATGTAACACAATATTAAATGCTCCTGCTATCAATGAAGTGTTTTTGTCTTTATTATCAGCAAGTTCAGTATCAGAGTCTTTAATTTTTTTCCCAATAGCATTAGCAAGTTCATCAATGGATTTAACTAAGGTTTCTATTTCTTTAACACTCTTAGCAAAAGCAACAGAGTCTTTGATGTTCTTAGTTATTTTAGCTAAATCAATAACAGTGCCATCAGATTTAGCCACTTCATCATCTGTAAGATTCTTTCCTGAAGTATTACAAGAAATAAGCAAAAATAAAGTCAAAAATAACGCACATAAAGTAATTCTTTTCATTATCACGTGCCTCATTTTTTACTAAGGGAGGTTTTATATATAGATAAAAGGAAAACGAATCTCATGAATAGAGAAATAGTTTTCCTCAAATGACTTTATTTAGATTATTTAATAGATAATTTATTTAGCAACAGTAGGTTGAATCGAACTAGTTTCAGTGGATTCAGTAGTAATCTCAGAGTACTGTATTCCCTTAACAGCTTCTCTTATCTTATCTAGATTGCTTAATACTGTTTTCCTAATTATCAAGTCAAGTATTCCTAATACCTTATTTACAGCAGTTACAGCAGCAGCTTTAACTGCTCCATCTTCATTAGCAGCAGCACTAAATTTGCCAGCCTTAGTTATAGCTTTAAGAACAACAGCAGATGCTAGGTCAGCATTAGTAGCTGCTTTAGAACCATTAGCTTGATTAGGAGTACCAGTTGCCAATTCCCCAGCACCATAATTGGTAGCAGCATTAAGTTGAGCATTATCAGCTTTAGCATTCTTAATTTTATCAATAATTGCCCACGGATCTGCTTTTGATACTTCAGCTGCTAGTTTTGCAATTGCTCCTTGACCAGCACCAGCATTGGCAGCAATCGCAGCAGGTGCGTCAGTATTAGCATCAGCATTTACTGCATTACCAGCGTTTCCAGATTTAATTTCTATTCCAGATTTCTCTGCTGCTCCAATAATATCTTTAACCCCTGCAATAATAGCTTCAACGCTAGGTTTATCAGCAGCAACTACAGTAGCATTATTAGCAGTATCACCAATATCAGTATTACCAGCCTCTTTAGCAGTATCAGCAAGTTTAGTTAGAGCAGCAATTAGTTGCTCAAAGACATCACTAGCACTGTTAATTACACTCTTAACAAATTCAATTGTGCTGCTATTAGCATTTTTTGCTCCAGATATTTCACCTGATAACTCTTTTAACTTATTCTTAGTAGTTGTAAGTCCATCACCTATAATCTTAAAGTGTTCACCAACTATACTTTTCTTGTCACCTGATTTAACTGCTGTAAGTCCCAAAGCATCCCCAATAGTATTACCAAAAATACCAAAAATCTCTTGAAATCCTTGACCTATCTTAACTAATGAATCTAAGAAAGTATTCTTACTTTCAGCAGCCAATTTAAATTCTTAAGTTTAATTACAAATAATATAGAAGGCATCCTAAAGTTATCTCTAAGATTGCCTTCTACTCTAATTACTTAATAATTTAATTATCTATTTTATTGCTGAGCTGCTTCTTTTGGAGCTCTTGCCTCATCTATTTTTGTTTTTGCTTTCTCAAGAACATTCCTTACCGTTTTCTTAATTATATCCTCTACTGCTACTAATAGTTTATTTGCAGCAGTAACTCCTACCGCTTGTACTGCTTTTTCGTCATTATTTGCATTATGTGAAGCTAATTTACCACCTTTAACTAATGAACGTAATGCGATTCCTCCACTCACTGCACTCGGCTTTACTGCACCTTGGGCCAAATGAGCTGAATTATTTCCTCCTTTTGCAAATTCTAATGCACTTGTGTTGACATCTGCATTATTTCCTATTGTTTTATCCGCATCTCCTTCCTGTGACTTAACTATTGATGCTAATATTTCCTCACCACTTACTGCTGCTACTATTAATGCTGCTTTATCTCCCACAGCTGCTCCGGCAGCACCTGTTGTTAAGACCTTAGCTCCGTGTTCTGGATTATCTACTCCTATTATTCCTGCATTCATTTGAACATTACCCTCTTTTAGCTCTCCAACACCTACTTTATCTGCTGTGTCCACTATTCCTTTTAACGCTTTATATGCTGCTTTTAATTCATTTATACTCACTGAGGCTCCCTGTTTGTTAGCACTTGGTACCTCACCTACTACATCTTCATTGCCTACTTGACCTAAAGACTCTAGATGTGTTTTCAATGTGTTTAAAGTAGTCTTAGCCTCATCAACAGCTTCCTTAATTACCTTGTTTAGATCACCTTTATCAAGCTCTGTTTTTGATTTTTTTGCTACCTCTTCTAATTCGTCTGATGCTTGTCCAAGCTTATCACCTAGACTGTTAAAATAATTTCCTACCTGTTGCTTAGTTGTATCCTTAGTTACTCTTAAACCTAATGTACCAGAGAGTAATTCTAAAAATGAATAAAAAGCATTCTCAGCACTTCGTCCTACATCCATTAGAACTGAACTTAAAGTTCTCCCTCCTGTAGCTGCCCCGCCACCATTAGCAGCATCAACAGATTGTTGTCCACTGCCACAGCTAAGAAGTAAAAATAAGCAATATAAATTATCACTAAATGATAAAACAAGATAAAATCAATGCTAAAGGAAGTAAAGGAAGAATAAAAGAAACAAAAAAAGCTAAGAGAAGAAAACTCTTAGCTTATTATTTATAGACTTTATTTTATAAGAAAATTATCATTAATTAAAACTAATCTTATAATAATAATTTATCTTTAGTTAGAGGGTTTAACAGAAGTTGTAAGCTCCTTAATTGCAGATTCTACTGCATCCTCAGCGGTCTTTAACAACTCGCCAACTAATTGGTTGAGAGCCTTAAGTTCATTACCACCTTTACTGCCATCACCCTTAATTATATCTATAGCTTTTGCTGCATCAGCCTGATCTTTTGACTCCTCTAACTTATTTAAAAATTCATTACTTTTAGCCTTAGCTTCACCAAGCTTTTTCTTAAGTGTATCAGGGATTCCAACTTCTGTTTCTAATGCTATTAATGCAACTTTTACGGTTGATATTACTTGAAATGCTCCCGCAATTAAAGATCCATTATGATTTTTTTCACCAGCACCATCCACAAGTTGATGAGTTGCGTTATCAACTTTTTGGTCAATAGCTTTAGCAAGTTCATCAATGGACTTAACTAAAGTATGAATTTCTTTAACACTCTTAGCAAAAGCAACAGAGTCTTTGATGTTCTTAGTTATTTTAGCTAAATCAATAACAGTGCCATCAGATTTAGCCACTTCATCATCTGTAAGATTCTTTCCTGAAGTATTACAAGAAATAAGCAAAAATAAAGTCAAAAATAACGCACATAAAGTAATTCTTTTCATTATCACGTGCCTCCTTATTAACCTAAAATTTTATTTCAAAAATTTGATTTTTCAATTTTTTTTAAAAAAAATATTATAAATACCTAAATAATTTAAAATAAAACAAAGACCAACATTAATATCTACACAAAAGTTCTCTCTTCATTGCTTGCTAAATGCTAAAAAAATTAGAATTTTACCTTTTCTCCAAGAAAAAAGTACAGATAATTTCATGCTTTCAAACAAAAAAAATTATTTCACAAATTAAACAAAGTCACAACTTTACAAAAGTTTCATTAAGTTTTAATTTAAAATTAACTACCTTGTTTTTCAAATTTATTAAAGTATAATATTTAAATACTAAAATATAAAATAATTGCTACTTACAGTTTTTGTAAATAGCTAACAATATACCATATACAATACTAAAAGGGGGAAATGTGTTATTTTCTTTCAAAGACCTAAAATTAACAAAAATTTTATTAATTTTTTTACTTACAGCGTGTTCTTCCTTGCAAGTCGAACATGACAAAATTAGTAAAACAATAAGAATATATCAATATTTAAGTAAAAACTTAGAATTAAAAGGTGTAGTTGACTATCAAAACAACACAACACAAATATTCTTGTATACTAAATTAAGAAACCATAGCATAATTAAACAAACTCCATTAACACTACCGGATGGCACCAAAATAGAAGGTAAAACAAGCTATGAATATGATAATAAATCTTCATTTGGAAAATGGGTCAACACCTCCTCTTTCAGCTTAAACAAGACTATGCTAGAGAAAGTTCTCAATGAAGATGAATATGTATATAACAAAGAAGATATTAAAATCCAAGTTGGTTTAGAAACGTTACAAGTCAATAAAGCTAAAATTAGAGATTTTCTATTAAAATTAAACGTAACTGAAAAACAATATACCCAAAAACGACATCCTGACAAAGAAAATACTCAAAAATAATAATCAAAGCTTTAAAACTAACGTTAAGAGATATATCGTTAATTTTAAAGCTCTTTTATTATCATAATCAATTAATAAAATTTTATATAAAACCGACTTAAAAAAAAGTGACCTTCAAAGTAAGATTAACGTAAAATTAAGAACAAATTCTTACAAAAAAAATATTCCGTTAATCAAACAATCAACATACAAGATATATAACCACCTTGTATATAAAATTAAAAACTTTACATACAAGGTAAAACAAAATAACAAATTATACAAAAAATCTATATATTTAAGATAAAATGACAAAGGCTACCTATTGTAGCCAACCTATTATTCTAATCAAACAATAAGAGTGAGACTTTAAATCTCAGTCTATAAAATAATTATAAACTATTTTATCTTTTTGTAAAGTCTTTTTCAAAAGTTTTTATGCTATTTAAAAAAAATATTATCAAAAACTTTATATTTTACTAAGACAATATAAAGATCTAATTGAAACACAATGGGTTTACTGTGCTTTCAAACTATTATATTTCTCATACATCTTATTAAAAAAATCTTTCTCATTTTTATATATTTCTTTAAGTAAAAAACTAGCAAATTTTGTGTTGGATTTATAAAAATAGAAACTCTCTTCATCATCTAGCTGAAACCTTAAAGGTTTTAAAGGGTTGACATTATTTTCACTAATGACATTATTATTTTCCAAGACTTTAATTGCATAATCTACACCTTTATTTAAAATTAAATCATAATCAATTTTACCACTATCAATTCCTATAACTAGCTTAATATATCTATATATGGAAGTTTTTGCTATTTTATAGCTCTTGATGAAAGCTGTGAAACTTTTATATCCATCAAGAGCATAGTATTTACTTTCATTAATTTCTTTCAAGATCCTAGCTGTTTCTATTTTATTATAGGATTCTTCTTTTATTAAAATCTCAAGCTTATCCTTTAATTCTAAATATCTCTCTTCTCTTGTTTTGTTTAAAGCTTTAAAATTAAATGTTTCTAAATCAATCCTTTTAACTATCTCTATTTTTCTATTCTTCTTCATCGTATACCTCATCAAACCTGTTCCATTTGGAATGATTAGTTCCAAATGGAACTAATCATTAATTATTAATCCTACTTAAAAAAGTTTCTAATATTTCATTATAAGCTTTGTAGTAGTCTTCGTTTGGATTAAAATCAACTCTGTGAAAAATAGTTTTTCTCAAATTATCTCTCTTTGGAACACTTCCCAAAAAATTTTCCTTATATTCACTCTCAATAAATTCTTTTAATTCTTTATCTATTGTCTGCCTTTCAATCAGATTAGTTACTAAATAAAATGTTGGTAATTCACTTCTAAATATATCCCTCAATCTGTTAGTTATCAAATCTACACTCTCAATTGCCCATTGATCGGTTGGTAAAGGGATGATAAGATAATCAGTGATTATTAAACTATTATTTAGTAAACTTCCTAAAGTCGGAGCTGTATCCATAATGATAAAGTTATACCTGTGTTGTATATAACTTAAAAATATTTTAAGTAGACTTTCCTTCAAAGATATACTCTCTTCATTAAACTGACTTAAGGTCAAGTGACTTGCTATAAAATCAAGATTTTCATTGATCTTTACAATTGAATTTTCAATATTCAATTCTTTTTTTAACACTCTGTATATATTAACTTTCTTTATATCTACATTTTGACTCTTTATAAGATTAATGTAAAAACTCGTACCACTAGCTTGTGGGTCTAGATCAATTAATAGTGTTTTGTATTTTTTACTTGCAAGAATATTACTCAAAAACAAAGCGGTTGTACTTTTCCCGACACCCCCCTTGATTGAGGCTATGGTAATTATTTTTGGTTTTCTTTTATCCATCCTAATATTCCTTTGTCTTCAAGATATTCTTTTCCATAAAATTGGTGGACTTCTCTTTCCAATCTTAAAGTTCTATCTAACAAAGAATTGTAAAACATCCTTTCCTTATTTTTTGCTTTCAACAATGTATGTAAACTTCTCAAATAACAAAAAACACTTCCCTTTTTAAATCTAAATTCAATGTAATAAATTTTTATTATTCTGGATGTCTTTTTTGCTTCATTTTCTTTGTACTTTATAATAAATGGTTTTGGTAACTTTGTAAATCCATAGTAAATTCCTATAAATTTATCTCCTTGCCTCATATGAAATAAATGAAGACTTTCATATTTATTAGGATCGAAAACATTCCTAAAACATAACCAAAATTTACCTTTATTTGGTCTTGCTTCAAAATTATTTATCATACTGAAAATCTTTGTGTGGTACATTTTTTTATAGTTTTTTTCTTCTATTTTCTTGAAAAAATTATTACACTTCTGATCCAGTTCTGACTTTCTTGCCATCAATCTCGCTTTTAACTCATGTGTTGCCTTTTCCACTTTTTTCATATTTTCCTAATTAGAAACCAGTAATCCTGTTTTCGTAATTTCCGTTATCAATTCGCTAGCCTTTACTATTTCATTCGGATTGTCTATATAGTTCATCTTTGATTTTCTTGCTTTTTCTTGATCTTGATGCAACTTTTGTGACTTGGTTTTATTTTTGTCTTTAAATTCTCCTATCATAATGTTAAAATCCGTCTTTATATTTCTTTTTGACATAAACCATATTTTATCTCTCTTTTTTCTGAGTATGGTTTTAAAGAAACTTACGGCATCATCTTCATTATATTCTCTTAATTCTTCCATGAAGTCTTTTAGGTTCCATAGTGTGTTTTTATAGCTTATCTGTGTTTTTACTATGTTTTTCATTTCACTTAGGTCTGCATTGTTTATTCTTACAAACTTTTGTAGTATTATTTTCTCTAATTTTTTCTCTTTGGTTTCGATGTCTTTCAAATTAGAATTCTTATATCTATTATATTTACTTTTAACATAACTTAAAAGATGTGAAAATATCTGATGTGAAACTTTGAATTTTTGGTTTTGTTCTTTCAGTTTGTCTTTTTTAATAGCATTATCTCTTGCGTGATCTATGTTTTTTTTCCTTTGAATGAAATAAGCTTTGCTTATTGCTTTATTAGCTATTTTTTCAAGAGTTTTGTTGATTATATAGTAAGTGAAACTACCATTGTTTTTTCCAAGTGGGTTAAAGTCGATTTTTAATAGACCAATTTCTTCAAAGTTTTTAATATCGCTTTGTATAGTCCTTTTTGTTACTGTTTTAGATCCTTTTTTTTCTAAAATTGAATTTACCATCATTACAACATTTCTTAAAGAATACCTTCTCTTATTTGTGAAATAATTATGTTGCAATTTTTGAATTACCCAAAACACCTTTAATCTTCGATCTACTACTTTGTTAAATGGCATCTTGCTGATCTTTTCTTGTCTCATTTTAAACTCCTATCGTTTGATCTTTATATTTAAAATGTTAGTGATATTTTAATTAAATGTTGGAGAAAAGTAAAGTCTTTAGATAATACATTCATACCTTAAATTTGTTTTATATTGTTTTATTTTAATAATAGTAAAATTATGTTGTTCTTATTTATGAATTGTTTGATATATTATTAAGTAGATATTCAGATATTCAGATATTCAGATATTCAGATATTCTTTTTTAATAATAGATAGTTTTTATCATGAGGGTTTTTTGAAAATAGTTTATAAGATTTTTTTACTTTTCATTTTCATCTTTTGTTCTTGCAATTTTGATACTGCATCAAGGTTTTTCCTTCCTTTAGAAGAATCAATAAAATTGGAAATTGCCGGTTATGAATATTTAGGTGGTAATAAATTTAAAACACGAGTTCATTCTAAAGAGTATTTTGATTCTGTTAAGGATATTAATGGTTACTTTTATTACTTTATATTGGATAAAGATATGAAAAATATTGAGATGCAGATAATTTTGTATTCAAAAGTTGCGTGTTTATTGGATTATAAATTTGGTTTTATTTTTGACTTTGGATTTAAGTTTGATTTTTTTAATGCTATTCCTCCCAATTCATTTGAGTTTCAAGTTAAAAAAATATTTAAGAGAGAAATTGTGTTAAATAGTGGGCTTGATATAGCTAATGATAGCCAATTTTCTACTTATACTTTTAGTTTAGAGCATATAAAAAAGATTAACTGTGAATTTGAAATTAGAAATCATGAAGATGATATTAATTCAAGTACAAGTGAACTTATGTATTTTGTGGGAAGTTCCAAATATTCTACTTTAAGAGAGGCATATATTGTTCTCTATTACTATGTTTTTAAGACTATTGAGATATTTATGTGATAATAGAAGCTTTATTGGTAATTTTTTGTTATTATAGCTTTTATTTAATTATATGTTTAATAAATTGTTTTTGTTTTATAAGTTGATAGTAGTTTAAATAGATGTTCTTATTATTTTTTCTTGCTATAATTTGTTTAGTATGTCTTTAAAAGTTAATATAAAAAAAGAGCTTGAGTTTTTTAGAAAAAACTTGGAAGCAATATATGTTAAGTATTTGAAATGTGAGATTTCATATTCTAAATTAAATAAGAGTCTTAGTACGCTTGCTGAGAAACATAGAAGTATTCTCTTAAGGAAAGATAAGTTTACTAATCTTTCAATTATATTGAATCTTTCTAAAACCCGTAAAATAATAAAGGAATATATCAATCTTTCAGTGATTGAGGAGATAAGACAAAAAAATAAACTTTTATTTTTTTGGATTCCTAAAAAAGTAAAGGCACTATCTAATATCGATATAAAAGATTTATGTAAAATTGAGGAGTTGATGGTTTCTAATAATATTTTAGGTAAGAAGGTTTATTTTGAATCTTTCCTAAGTTTGTTTCAAAGTCCTGAATGGTTGAATAGTTATTCCCATCATTATAAGATTTCAAAAATTAATAGTTATAGAAGAGAGCAAATATCGGTTAAGATAAACTTAAAAACTTATATTGAGATAATAAATATTTTATTGACTCAAAAGAGAGATATCAGATTAAAGTTTTATGGAGTATTAATGGCAACCGGACGGCGTCCTGTTGAAATAATGAAAATATCTAAATTTTATGTTGAAGATAGTGAACATATTTTCATGAAGCATATTGCAAAGAAAAAAGAGCATAATTTAATTCATGAAATTGTTTTTCCCACTTTTGCTGATTCTAAATTGATTATTGATTCAATAGAAGAGATAAGATATATGGAGAGGACAGAAAAACTTTCAAAAGAAATTATATCTTCAAATCTTGCTTATAGTTATAATAGATTATTTCGTAAGATCTTTGAAAATATATTTGAACCTGAAGAGTCGGTTTATTTTTGTCGAAGGCTTTATAGTAGGTTTTCTTACCTTGCATTTGCTCCAAAAAATATGGAGCTCAATTTGTGGATAACCACTGTTTTAGGACATGAGCATGATGATATAATAACGGCTTTTCATTACAATCGTTATATCTTGGAGAACTTAGATAATAATGCTGATATTGATTTGCTTAAATTGATTAAAAGACGGATATACACGTATGTTAGGCGAAAGACTACATATTCTGTTATTACTATGCAAAGATTGGATGTTTTGATGGAAGAGTGTCATGTTATGGATGAAAATTATGTCAAGACTTTGCATGTAATTAAAGAGCTGATGATCGAAGATGGTTTAGAGAAATTGGAAATGCTAAGGGGTCTTAATGTTAAACTTCGTAAGTCTTTTAAGCAAAAATATGGTTATAATTATAATTATGCAAAACTTGGTGAGTATTTAGCCTTGATTTTTGAATATGGTGTTTAGGTGTATTGTAAAAAGTCAATTTTATTTTGATTTTTAATATTTATTTTGACTAATTTATAGTTTTTTTAAAATACTTTGATTTGTAATATATTTGTTAATTGTATGGATACAGGATTTCTTTATTTTTTTAAGAAGACATTAAGTGTCGATGGTAATAGAATGATTTATATTTCCTATCTTTATGATAGTTTGGTTTCAATTCAACCGATGCAAGATTGGTTGAAAATTGATTTTAGAGACTCTAAGAGAGGTAAGAAATATTTTTTCCTTTTTAAAAGAAATAAATTAAATGGAGAATTTATTTCTTGTGATTTTTTAAGAACAGAAACTAACTATGGGCTTGACATTAAATTTTCGGATGGTAATCTAAATATTTTTTGTAAGGATAAAAAGTCATTAGACTTTTTGAAGTTCAGGGTTGAGCGTTTCTTTCAATCTAGTTCAAAGTCCCTTAATTTTGCAAATAAGGGTGGAACTAAAGCAAAAATTGGTAAAATGAAAGTAATTAAGGGTAAGATTAATAAAAATGTTAGTAGTAGGAACAAAAGTTCTTAAAATCGAAGGGATATTTTTCATCTAAGATTTTTTTTTCTATGTTTTCAATTTTTGAGTAACCGTTGCCTTTTTTTAAGGTGTTTTCAAATAATTCAATTTGTTCTTTATTTTCGAAAAAAGCTACTATTTCAACTTTTCCATCATCTAGGTTCTTAACAAATCCTTTGATTGCTATTTTAGTTGCGATTTGTTCTGTAAAGAACCTAAATCCTACACCTTGTACTTTTCCAGAAATGAGGTATTGGTATTTGTGCATATTCTTATCCTTTTTTATAAAATATAAGAGGAGCTATTTTAAAATAAAACCCCTCTTATTGTTAGTTTATTTTCTTAAAGCTTTCTTAAGAATTGATGTAAGTTTTATCTATTTCCATTCTTATGTTGTCAGATAATCCTCCAAATATAATTTGGAGGCCATTTCCTTTTTGAAGCATTCCGCTTGCTCCAATGGATTTAAAATAAGTGACGGATTTAACTAGTTCTATTTTATTGACATTTATTCTTAGTCTTGATGCACATGCGTCAAGATATGTGATGTTGTCTCTACCCCCAAGTCCTTCTAGTACTTTTCTGGCAATTTCTGATATTGCTGTTTTTTGTGGACTTGTTGTTGTAACTTCTTCTACTTCTTCACGGCCTGGTGTTTTTAGATTGAATTTTATTATTGCAAGTTTGAAAATGTAATAGAATCCAATGAAGTAAAATATTCCAATAATAGGAATCATTATCCAAGTTGTTTTGCTATTGCCTTGTAGTATTCCAAATAGGAACATGTCGATAAATCCTCCAGAGAATGTTAGTCCAACTCCAATATTGAAAACATGTGCTAATAGATGAGCCAATCCAAATAAAGGAACATATACAAGATAGTAAAGGGCAGGAGCTGCAAAAAGGAATGCAAATTCAAGAGGTTCTGTTATTCCTGTTAGCATGGATGTGAAACCAGCTGATAATAATAGAGAAGCTGTGTTTTTTTTGTTCTCATTTTTTGCGGTATGATACATTGCAAGAGCAGCACCAGGTAATCCAAAGATCATTATTATAAATTCACCACTAAAAAATCGTGTTCCTCTTGTAACTTCAAAATGTACAGTATTAGGATCTGAGAGTTGTTTGAAGAAGATATTTTGTGCTCCTGAGACCAGTTCTCCATTAATTTCCATTGTTCCACCCAAAGATGTTTGCCAGAATGGCATATAAAATATGTGATGGAGACCAAAAGGTATTAAGGACCTTTTTATTGCTCCATATGCGAATGAACCAAAATAACCAGATTGTTCTATAATATTTCCAAATGAGATCATCATTCCTTGAATGACTGGCCAAATGCATGTTAAAATTATTCCTACTATGAACATTACAAGTGTGGTGATAATGGGAATGAATCTTGATCCTCCAAAAAATGCTAGAAATACTGGTAACTGGATATTATGCAGTCTGTTATGAAGCATTACTGCAATAAATCCCGCTATCATGCCTCCCATTACGCTC
The DNA here is from genome assembly GCF_023035875.1 of Borrelia puertoricensis. Classification (NCBI taxonomy): domain Bacteria; kingdom Pseudomonadati; phylum Spirochaetota; class Spirochaetia; order Spirochaetales; family Borreliaceae; genus Borrelia; species Borrelia puertoricensis. The sequence continues at coordinate 21,409 of NZ_CP075399.1, read as the reverse complement.
ATTTGAAGAGAAAAGATTCCAAGTACATTTGTGTATTCTTGGCTTTTTGCGATTGCCTCTGCTTCAGGTGTTCCAATTGCTATTAATGCTTCTACATTTACAGTTGAAGCATTAATGCCTTGAAGAGATAAAATTCCATTTATAGTTTGATGCATCACTAAAAATCCTACAACTCCAGCAAGAGCAGCTGTTCCTTTTTCAGCTTTTGCCAATCCAATTGGAATTGCCACTGCAAACATTAAAGGTAAGTTTGCGAAAATTACTTCACCTGTATATTTCATTAAAGATAGTATTGAACTTGTTAAAGTTCCCTCTCCAAGTATGTCCTCAATTCCATAAGTTTGAATCATTGTTTTGTTGGTAAGTGCCCCACCAATTCCTAGTAAAAGACCAGCTATTGGTAAGAGAGCTATTGGTAACATAAAAGCTTTTCCTACCTTTTGTAATGTTGTAAATATAGATCCTGGTGATATTGACATAACATCCCCTCCCTTAAATTGTTGTTAAAATTTAATATAATTAACATTTTTAATTATATTATATAATTAATATTAGCAATATTTGTCAATCTTGTAAATAAAGTTAAGGACAAAATTATTGTTAAGGAATGAGTGGTATTCATTCCTTTTAAGTTGTCATTGTTGAGATGTTTGTAGTTCTTTAATAATTTTTTCTATTTCTGTGTTAACATTATCTGATACAACACCAAATATAATTTGTAATCCTTTATCTTGTCTTATAATTCCTTTAGCACCAAGTGATTTAAAGTAAGCATTATCTTTAACAAGATTGATGTCATATACTTCAATTCTGAGTTTTGTAATGCAGGCACTGTTGTATTTAATGTTAGCAATTCCCCCAAGGCCTTTGATGGTTTTAGTTGTAACTTCTCTTAGATTATCAAGTATTTCTTTTGAGCTTGCCCTTGTAGCAGTTACTCCGTCGTCTTCTCTGCCTGGAGTTTTAAAGTCAAATCTGACTATAGTCCATTTAAAGACAAAGAAATATATAAAGAAATAAGGTATTCCGACGTAGAGTATGTTTATCCAACTTGTTCTTTCATTTCCTTGAAGTATTCCGTAAAGTAGGTAATCAATAAATCCATCTGCAAATGTTACTCCTACTCCAACATTTAAAAGATGCATCAATACAAACCCCATGCCGTACATAAAGACGTTAAATCCAAAGAATAGAATGGGGGCTGCAAAAAGGAATGTAAATTCAATGGGTTCTGTTATTCCTGTTAAGAATGATGTGAATGCTACAGAACCTAAGAATGCTGCCATTTCTTTTTTGCGTTCAGGTTTTGCTACCCACCACATTGCAAGTGCTGCTCCAGGAAGTCCAAATGCGTGTCCTGGCCATTTTCCAACCCAAAACCTTGTTCCTTTTGTAACTTCAAAGTGTCCCGAGAAGTTTGGATCTGCAAGTTGTGCGAAAAATATTTTTTGTGCACCTGAGACTAGTTCTCCATTAATTTCCATTGTTCCTCCTAATGGTGTTTGCCAGAATGGCATATAAAATATGTGGTGAAGGCCTGTTGGAACTAGTGCTCTTTCAATTATGCCAAATAGAAATGAACCAAAGTAACCAGATTGTTCTACAATTTTGCCTGTCATGGCAATTACGCTTTGTATGGGAGGCCAAATAAATACAAGTATTATACCAATAATTAACATTGTTCCGGTTGTAACTATTGGGACAAATCTTGTTCCCCCAAAAAATGCTAAAAATTGAGGTAGTTTAATGTCGTAGTACTTGTTGTGAAGATATGCAGCAATGAACCCTGAGATCATGCCCCCAAGTACTCCTATCTGAAGAGTGTGCATGCCAAGTACATTTGTATATTCAAATGATTTTGCAACAGCTTGTGCTTCATTAAGTCCTGTTGTTATTAAATATGCAGAATTAACAGTTTCGGTAGTTATTCCTTGTATTGAAAGGGTACTGTTTATAGCTTTGTGCATAATTAAAAATCCAATTCCTCCAGCAAGGCCTGCGGAACCTTTTTCTACGTTTGCAAGACCAATTGCAATGCCTAATGAGAATATTAGTGGTAAATTTTCAAATACCACGCCACCAGTATCTCTCATGACTGATAGAATAATGTTTAAAAGGGTTCCTTGTCCCAAAGTATTTTCAAGGCTATAAGCTTGAATCATTGTTTCATTGGTAAATGCACCACCAATTCCTAGTAAAAGTCCGGCTGCTGGTAAAAGGGCTATTGGTAACATGAAAGCTTTACCGATTTTTTGCAAAATAGCAAATTTGTTTGAAGTGGTAATCATAATAAATTCTCCTCGTGCTAACTTTAAATATAGTATATTTTAATTAATTTAATTAAAATATACTATATTTAAAGTTATAATAATTAATAATTAATTATTTTTATTATATTTGGCAAGTTGACAATGTTATTTATTGTGTAATATTGTTTAAATATTTATATATTTCTCCGTTCTTGGAAGCATAATCTGATGCTAACTTTTTATTTAAGTCTCTTATATGGGGATTTGCTCCTTTTTCTATAAGAGATTTGATGAAATTTATGTTGTATCCGTTAATTATGGCATTGTGAAGGGTGGTTTTTGATTCCTGATCTGTTAGGTTGATATTGCAATTTTTTGACATTGCATAATTTATTATATTCTTGGATTTTGATTTTACTGCGTGAATTAATACAGGAGTTCCATCGGAGAATATTGTGTTTAATGAAAAAGCGTTTGGATTTTGTTCTAAAAAGACTTTAAATTCGTCTAAATTATCATTACTTACTAATACTTTGAGTTTACGTTTTTCTTCGATGTATTTTTTATATTCGTTTTTAAGTTTAATACTCTTCAGAAAATTATCTTTATTCTCTTTTAAATCTATATAGTAGGGAATTGTATCAATATTATTTTTATAATAATCAATGATAATTTGAGTATTATTTGAATCAAGATAGTAGACATTGAGTAGTTCTTTGAAGTAATTGTTATCATCTTTAATGATCTCGAATTTAACCCTATGTTTTTGATATTCTTTAAATGGAATTAAATTGTAGTTTTGATCGTAAAATAATAAATCCGTTATTTGACCTTTTGAGTCTTTAATTACGGGAATAATATTTCCATCTTTATCAACACCTATGTCTGATATTTTGTTATCTAAACTAGGCAGTTTGTATTTGTTATACATTGGCAGAGTTTCTTCCTCTAATTTTGCAATCTTGTCTTTAATTTCTGTGTTCATTGCTTTAATATAGGCATTATAATTTTTTATGATATCATCTGTTGGTTTGTTTATATTTTTTGAATATTTTTCAAAACTAGCATTAAATATGGTGTTTATTGGTGTTAGTTTTGACATTAATTCCATTTTTATTGGTTCTTGTAATTTTGAGAGATATTTTTGTAAAAATGTTGCATTAATTTTGTGTACCGCAAGGAAATCTTCTTTAAATGTTTGGAAATTTTCTAGTAATTGTTTTTCTGAGAAATAATGAGACAAGTTAGAAGAGGTTATAAAAAGGATAAATAGCGTTAAGTAATATAGGGAATTAAACTTTTTTATCTTACTCTTTATCTTTACTCTTAAATTTTTGTTAAAGATGGTAAAGGATGTAATTCCTATAATAATATATCCAAGATACATAAATATTTTGCTTAATGCATAGTAACTCATTTGATTTCCTTTAGGTTAATTTTTTATATTATTATATCAAAACAGATCTATTTTATTTACTTTGTTTTTGCGAAAAAGTATAATCAGATTGATTATATGCGTATATTTTTAAATTTTTTTGTATTTTATATTTTTATATTTTTACTAAGTTGTTCCACAATTTTAATGGATGAATCTGGAGAGGGAGATAATTTAGATTTATTAACTTTAAAAGCTTTGATGATGTATCCTGAACTTAGAATTTCAAAATCTGATCTAAGTAGGTATACAAATTTTAATGATTCTAAGTGTAGTTTTGATATTTTGAAAGGTGAACAAAAGGATTCAGTTTATATTTCTGAGTCTAGTTATAATAATAATATTGCATATATTAAGAGTCTTTATTTGTATAATAAAAGATTATATAAAGTTATCTTAGCTTATAGTGTGGTTCAAGGTTTATCTTTTAAATCCGAGGTTTTGATGTATTTAGATGATCATAATATTCAAGAAAAATTTCCTTTAAGAATAAATTTTCCTTATCATAAAATAGATATTGATAATAGATCTTGGATTGTGCTTAGAAAAGATTTTTTAGATATACTTATTCAAGATAAGAATGCTTTAATTTCTGCTAGACGAAAGCTGGAAAACATACTTAAAAGCTTTTCCAAGCAATAAGTTATTTACTCTAGTTCTTCGAAGATTTTTTTTATGCTTTCTTTTCTTGTGTTTTCTCTTTTTTCTAAATCTATAGCTATTGATTCTTTTAGCTTATCTACATTTTGCAGTAAAAGCTCTTTAGCCCTTGCTCTATCTATTTGCTTAACTTTTAGTTTCTTTTGTATTTTGTTTTCTTTCTCAAGTCTGTGAATCTCGTTAAGCATGCTTAATTTAAAGTGTATTATATTTTCAGATACTTGAAATTCTTTTGCCATTACTTTTTGCGGAGATTTTATAGATTTGTATTGAAATACTTTTAGTTTTAAAGTAGTAGTTGGGATTAATAAGTTTGCTGCAAATATGTTGGCTTCTATTGTCATTTGGTTATTTTGAGTATTAATTGTATCTGTTCTCTTTGATGGATTAAAAACTTGATATTTATGCATTAAATAATGACCGAGTTGTTGTGCTATTGCAAATCTTTTATTTTGTAGATTCATTGTTTCGTTTATATATATAGTTTTTTTGTTTGGTTTAATGTATCCGGCAAAATTTTTGTATTTGTCTTTAAATGAAATTTCAAAGACTTTAAGTCCTTCTCCTATGGCAATCTTTATGATTGGTACTGGGATTAGTAATACAGCATATTTTGAAATTATATAATCAGAATAAACATAAGGGGCTTTAATATACGAGCTAAAATTATTAGATTTCATTCAATATAAACATTCTCCTTCTAATATTGTATAATATAATTCAATTATGAGATATAGTTTTTTCTTATTTGTTTTGTTTTTTTTTTCATGTAAAACCTTAAATGTACATGATTTTTTAGATGAAAAATTTGACAAAATTGAGAGAGCTGATTACTTCCTTTATTTTTATCCAAATAGTCAAATCTATATAAAAAGGGATAAATTAACTAATGATTTTTCTGTGTTTTTGAATGTTGTTTTGGATTCGAAGTTAAACTTTGATAGTGGTTATTTAAAATTAATTCAAGATGATAACTATATTGGTGATGTTAATATTTCTAAGGTGGTTGGCATTGGGAATTTCAGGTTCTTATATGTTGATATTGATAAAAGTAATGCTGATCTTATCTTAAGGGCTCTTAAGCCTTATAAAAGCTTATCTTTTGTTTTAGATGATAATTCTTATCAAGTGTGGACTAGAGGGACTTTTGAATATGATGCTAAATTTATTGATGTTGACTTTGAGAGTACCCGAGATACTCTAAGATATGCTCTTGAGAATAATATTTTGTAGTAAATTATGTTCTTGTGTAAAAATTTATAGTAGGTTTATGACAAAATTTTCTAATAGGTATATTATATTTTACTGTTTTGTTTTTTTAATGTTTTCTTGTACAACTATTGAGTTTAAGGACATTCATGGGTTAGGTAGAAATTCGAAATATGTTAGATTAATTTTTGATGGAAATAAGGTTTCTTTAAGGCATTATTTTACTATTTCTGACAAATTTAATTTAAGATATAAGGAACCACTGTTTTTGCAATGTGGTAATGACATAGTGGCTTCGTTTCTACTTGGGCGTTATAAAAGAATTGGAGATGAATATATTCAAACTTTCTTTAGTGTTGGTAAGGATGTTTCTTTAAAAGTGTACTTAGAGCTTATTAAAACAGGAAAATTTTTTATCGTAAACAGTTCTGGTAAAGTTCTTAAGACCATTGTTTTTTCACATTGGCCAGATAGTGAAGATATTTTACTTCAAAATAATAAGATTAGCTCATAATGTATGATACGAGGATACGAGTTCTAAGGGAATGTAATTTCATTTAGTTAGTTTAGATTTTAAATCTGTGCATATTTTTTTTTGATGTCATTTTCGTTTGTTTTTTATGATATTAGTGCTAATTATTAGTGATAATAGTATTAATTTTGGGTTTTTTATACAATGAAAATTGTCTGGAAGGAGGTATTATTTTTTGAGTAAAGGTAGAGAGACATTAATATCACAGATTAAAAATAATAGTCTTGATTATAAGACAGAGTTTATAGCTGGGCTTACAACATTTTTAAGCATGGCGTATATAATAGTTGTTAATCCTTATATACTTTCTAGTGCAGGTATGCCTTTGGGAGCATTAGTAACAGCGACATGTTTAACGGCTGGGTTTGCTACTATTTTTATGGGGGTTTTTACTAATACTCCTTTGGCATTGGCTTCTGGAATGGGCATTAATGCATTTTTTGCATTTTCTGTTGTTAAAGGTATGAATATACCTTGGGAAGTAGCTTTGGGAGCGGTTTTTGTTGAAGGTGTTATTTTTATTATTTTATCTTTGTCTAGGGCACGTGAGAGCATTGTAAATGCTATGCCGGTGAATTTAAGATCTGCTATCACTGTTGGGATAGGATTATTTATTGCCTTTATTGGTTTTGTAAATAGTGAAATAATTGTTAGGAACGAAGCTACATTAATTGGTCTTGGAAATCTTATAAATTTAAAGGTTTTATTTACCTTGTTAGGTATTATTGCCATAGTTATTTTTGAACTTAAAATGATTAGGGGCAGTATGTTATTATCAATTTGTATAACTACTTTAATGGCATGGTGTTATGCGCTTTTTGATAGAGAAGCTGCTGTGAGTATAGGAATTAGATTGCCGGATGGTGTTTTAAGATATGAATCAATTTCGCCTATATTTAATAAATTAAACTTTTCTTATATTCTAGGTGAAAATTTTTGGAATTTTGTTTTTATAGTATTTATTTTGTTATTTAATGATCTATTTGATACTGTTGGAACCTTGGTAGGTGTTGCTTCAAAGGGAGATTTGACTGACAATACTGGTAAGATACGTAATGCTAGTAAAATATTACTAGTTGATGCTATTTCGACCACTTTTGGAGCAGTTATGGGTGTCTCTCCTGTAACTACTTATGTCGAGAGTGCTACAGGTATAGCTGAGGGTGGAAAAACAGGTTTGACATCAGTTGTGACAGGTATTTTATTTTTATTGGCAGTATTTTTTGCACCTTTATTTATTGCTGTTCCTTCTAGTGCAACTTCGGCTGCTTTAATATATGTGGGATTTTTTATGTGTAAAGAAATAAAGAATATAGATTTTTCAAATATGAGAGAAGCTATTCCCAGTTTTTTGATATTGTTTTTGATTCCTTTGACTTATAGTATAGCTTCAGGAATAGGAATTGGTATAATTTTTTATGTTATTATAAATGTATTGCATAGTTTATTTACCAAAGAAAGTGTAAAAATTGCTCCCACCATACTTTTATTATTTTGTATTTTTATTTTAAAGTTAGTATTTTCTCATTAAATTGTTTGCCCCTATTGTTATAATCCAATAAGGTAATTTGTTTATTATTCAGATAGGTTTCAATTTGTATTGACTATTATTGAATATGTATTAGCTACTTTATTGAGTTTTTTATTTTACTGTATTTATAAATTATTGTGTTCCTATTTTTCAAAGAACTTAATTATATCTGAGATCAAATATTTCTTAGTGTGTTTATCTGTTATCTTTTATTTCTAGCTCATGATTTATGGAGTCGAATTTAATAATTTTATAGGTATATCAATGGTTTATAGTTTTATTACTTTTCTCTTAGGTTTACTGGTTTATAATCTCATTGATTTGATTATTATCATTGATAGATACATTTTTTCAAATTAACATTAAAACGTTAATTTATTCTGAGTAGGAGCATAAAAAATTATTACTAGAATAAAAAATTAAATTATTTGCAATAGACCGAATATTTGTTGTCTTTTTGACTTGTATATAAGTAAATATATTTTGTTAATTTTTGATTTGCATAGTATATTAAGTTAATGTCACTGTTTAAAGCTGGTTATAAGTTTTTCTTTTTAATTTATTAGATCTTTTTTATTATAACAATTTTGAAGGTTTTTATTCTATATTTAAATCTAATTTGATATATTGTATAATTTATTAATTAATATTAATTTGTATTTGGTGTAATATTATCACTTTAATGACAAGGGGAATTTTTATGAAGGAATATTTGTTTGTCTTGTCAATTGTAGGTTTTGTACTTATAGCTTGTAATGTTAAGGGACATGGGAAGTATGTTTCAAAGAGCGTTGGAGTTAAAAAAACTAGAAGTAGTAATCTTGTTAAAAATACTGTTAAGGTAAAAGTGAAGAAAAAGACTTCTTCAGATGAAACAATCTTTAATTTGCGATTAGAAATACTTGATTTGATGTCTAGAGAAATTGACAAGATCAAATTTTCTGAATTAAAAATCATGAGTGAACCTCATGATTTTTATGGTTTACCTTTTAGTTACATTATCTGTAGGGAAGATGAATTTGTTTTGGTATGTTCTGATTCGGAATGCACCAGAATGTATAGAAGAAGATTTTATGCATCACTTGATTATGATGAGCGTAAGTTTGAAGAATTAGGTGCATGTTTTGCTAAAATAAATCTTAGTGGAATTGTTGATCTCTTAAACTGCATTTTTAGTGTGGTATCTTGTGAATATCAATTAAAGCTTGAATATTTAATTGAAAATATAAATCTTAAAAGAGATATATTGCTGTCTATGTCTATTAGAGATTTAGATTATATTAAATCAAATCTTGAATGGATTTTGTCTCTAAAGAAGATGTGGAATGCTGGAGTATTTGAAATTATTGATTTTTTTAATAGGCATTTTGAAGGAACAGAGTTTATGTTAAAAGAGTTTAATCATTTCATGAATCAACAATTTAAGTTTTTAATAGAACAAATGGAAAAAGTTAGAATGTTGGTTGCTGAGCTTTTGGAATTGATGTCTGTTGAGATTGATTATAATAGATTTTTGTTGAATTTATAAAATTATTTTTCAAGGATTGATGTAGAAATTGCATGCCTCACTTGTTTTTTTTGTTGTTGTTTTTGATTCTTTATTATTTACTAATGTTTGTAGTGATGCTGTAAACATTGTTTATTCGATAATTTAACCATAAATGGGAGATTTAGTTGTCAATTTAGGTAACTTAATATTATAGGAGTAGAGATTATTAGCTCTCATGACAGTCTTTTCCTTGTTTTATAGTATTGTTTTTTTGTTTGGTTAGTCTAGAATTTTAAAAATGAAAAAGAGTCAACATCAAACAGTCCTTTGTCATTTATTTTTAAGTGAGGAATTACCGTTAATGACATGAAAGATAATGTCATTAACGGAAAATCTAAGTTAGAACCTAAAATATTCCTACAAAAATTATTTAATTGAATATATTTTAAAGCAACTTCCTTGGGTGGGCTCATGCTCATCAAACCCGCAATTGGCAGTTTTAATATTAAGGTATCTTGATTATTTAAAGCACATAAACCCCCTTTGTTCTCAATAATAAGATTTGCTGCTTTGCATAAATATTCATCACTAGTACCAAGAATTATGATATTGTGAGAGTCGTGAGCGACTGTGCTTCCAATAGCTCCATTTTTGAGTCCAAAATTTTTTATAAAACCTGTCGATATTTTGTTGTGATTATTGTATCGATTTATTACTGCTATTTTTAAAATGTCTTTGCTGATGTTTGATTCAAAGTTTGGTGCTAATAGATTACTATCAGTCATGGTTTTATTAGTGATAATTTGATTATTAATGCAATTAATTGTTGGTATAGTTTTATTTTGTGTAAAAAATTTAAAGTCTCCAATTGACTTTTTGCTACAGTTGAAATTATTGATAGGGTTTTCATTTAGTAGTGGGATATATGATTTATCATCACTAAATACTAATTTACCATTTATATAAGTTTTGTCTACTTTAAATGTTTTTAGATCTTTAGTGATAATAAAATCAGCAGGATCCCCAATTCGTAGTAATCCAACTGGAATTTTATAGTGCATAACAGGGTTAATACAAGCTATTTTCAAAACATCGAAAAAATCATGACCATATTCTATGGCACGTGCAACCATTAAGTTTATATGCCCGTTAAGCAGGATATCAGGATGTGCGTCATCATAACAAAACATTAAATGATCTAGGTATTTTCCTGAACCTTCACTAATTAGAGGGTGTAAAGCTTCAAAATTTTTAGCAGCGCTGCCTTCTCTAATTAAGATTTTCATGCCTAAAGATAACTTATATCGTGCATCTTCTATTGTTGAACATTCATGATCGGTACTAATTCCTGCAGATGCGTACTTTAAAACTGATTCCTGTGATAAACCGGGTGCGTGTCCGTCGACAACTTTTTTACGCTTCAAAGCAGAGTGAATTTTGTTCATTACTTTAAGGTCTCTATTGAGTACACCAGGGCAATTCATCACTTCAGCTAGATAATAGATATTATCTAGTTCCAGTAGCTTATCTACATCTTGATCATCCAAGACGTGACCGGAGGTTTCAATTTCTAAGGGCAAGGCTGGAACACAAGAGGGTGCACCAAAAAAAATTTTGAAATCAATTTTATTGGAGTTGTTTATCATGAAATTAATACCATCAATACCATTGACATTTGCTATTTCATGGGGATCGCTTATCGTAGATACGGTGCCATGTTGAACTACTAAATGAGCAAAATGTGATGGAATAAGTAATGAACTTTCTATATGTATGTGAGAATCAATAAATCCTGGTAATACATAGTCTTTTAAAGATTCATTGGTTCTTTCTATGTTGAAAATGGTGCCATTTTTTATTGTTATATGAGAAGGGTAAATTTCTTTATTTAAAATATCGATATAATTTGCTTTAATTAGTAATAAATTCATTATTTGTCCTTTAAGATAGTTATTTTTTATAATATGTTACTGCAATATTCTCTATATATAATATATTTAAATTCAAAAAATTTTAATACCGATATATTTAGTTTATATCTTTCTAGAGTATAAGGTTTGTAGTTTCTTTATTGATTTGCATTGTATTTAATGTAATTCTTATTTTAAAGACAATTTTTGAAAAAAAAGGTAAAATTTTGATTGAAAAATTAAGAAATAGTGTTAAATATTACAGTTATCAGCGATTTTTGTAAAGTAATAGTAATGGAGGATTTTTTCATTTATGTGTAATTATAAATATTTGGTATTAAAATTATTAATTTTTTTATTAGTTTGTTTCAATGGATATGCTATTTCTAATAAAAATAGCAATATTTTAGTAGTGTTTGCTATGGATGCTGAAGCTGTTGAACTAAATAAGTTTATGTCTCGTAGAGAAGAGATAGTATTGAAGGATTATGGGCTTAATAAAAAAATTGTTAAAGGCAAGATATCTAATCGAAATGTTATTTCTGCTGTTGTGGGTATTGGAAAGGTAAATACAAGTTTATGGACCAGTTATCTTTTCTCAAAATATAATATAACTCATGTAATTAATTGTGGGGTTGCTGGTGGTGTTGTTAACCCTAAGGTAAGTAATCTTAAGGTGGGAGACATAGTAGTATCTTCAGAGGTGGCTTATCATGATTTTGATTTGGTTAAATTTGGACATAGAGTTGGACAGGTGCCAGAATTACCTCAGAAATTTAGTAGTGATAGAAATTTGCTTGAGAAAGCTTTAAAAGCTATTAAAACAAATCTTAAAGGTGTTAATGGATATTCAGGATTAATATTAACAGGAGATCAATTTATTGATCCAGTTTATTTGACAAAGATTGTGGCAAACTTTGAGGATGTTGTAGCTGTAGAGATGGAGGGTGCCGCATTGGGACATGTTGCTCATGTCTTTAATGTTCCTTTTATAGTTATTAGGTCTATATCTGATATTGTAAACAATGAGGGCAATGAAGTTGAATACAACGAATTTCTTAAGTTGGCAACAGTGAATGCAGCTAAAATGGTACAGGAGCTCTTAAAATTACTCTAATTATTAGGTCATTTGATGGTTATGAATAGTAGTAGTTTAACTTTCTAAGTTAGTTAACATAGAGTTGTTTATAACAGGATGTTAGTATAAGATATCTTATACTAATTAATAGTTAATGAGCTTATTGGCTTGTATATTTGGAATAGATTGATAAGGCAAGTGAGTTCTTGGCTATCCTTGTTTAAGGATTATAGAATTATAGATATAAATTTTGTCTTGTCTTGTTAATACATTGCATAGTTAGTTGGTTTGATTGTTAAAGTTGATGAGATTATCTTTTTTTAAGTTTATTAGTAAAACTAAATTTTTAAGGAATTTATAGTGAATAATAATGCGGTGATTGTATTAGATTTTGGCTCTCAGTATAGTCAATTGATTGCAAGAAAAATTAGAGAGATGGGTGTTTATACAATAATCATTGCATATTCTATTTCTGCAGAAGAGATTAAGGATATGTATCCTGTGGGGATAATTTTAAGCGGAGGACCTGCTTCTGTTTATCTTGACGAAGCTCCTACTGTGGACATTAATATTTTTAACTTGGGTGTACCAATTTTAGGAATATGTTATGGAATGCAGCTAATCATTAAATTGTTTGGGGGCGTAATTGCCAAATGCGATAAGCAAGAATTTGGTAATACCGAACTATTTGTCGAAGATGATCAATCTAATTTATTTTTTGGTCTTTCCAATAAGTTAAAAGTAATGATGAGTCATGGAGACAATATTGAAAAGGTTCCAAGCAATTTTAAACAAATAGCTTATACTGAAACTTGTATTGCTTCTGTATTTAATGAAGAGCAAAAAATTTATGGGTTACAATTTCATCCAGAGGTAACTTGTTCAGAGGTTGGTAATCAAATACTTAAAAATTTTGTTTTTAAAATTTGTCAAGCTCAGGTGAACTGGAATTTAAGTAATAGCATAGATGATTTTGTGAAAAAAATAAGACTTCAAGTAGATGATAAGAAAGTAATTTTGGGACTTTCTGGTGGAACAGATTCTTTAGTATGTGCATTACTTATTAATAATGCAATAAAAAATAATTTAATCTGTGTTTTTATCGATACTGGTTTGTTACGCAAAAATGAAGTTAGGGATATATTAGAACTTGGTAGACAGTACAATTTAAACATAAAATATGTTGATTCTTCTTCAATATTTTTGAAAAATTTAGAAAATATAGATGAACCTGAAGAGAAAAGAAAAATCATAGGAAAGACATTTGTAGAAATTTTTGAAAAGGTAGCCTTAGAAGCCAAAGATGTAGAATTTTTGGCACAAGGAACGATTTATTCAGATGTAATTGAGTCTGAATCGGGGAATAATGTTTTTTCATCACATATCAAATCACATCATAATGTAGGGGGACTTCCAGAAAAAATTGGATTAAAACTTTTAGAACCGTTAAGAGAGCTTTTTAAAGATGAAGTAATCCAATTAGGAATTCAATTAGGGATTAAAGAGAATGCTCTTTATAGGCATCCATTTCCAGGTCCAGGATTGGCAATAAGAATACTTGGTGAAATCTCTCAAGAAAAAATTAATATTCTTCAGGGAGCTGATAGTATTTTAATAGAGGAGCTTTTGGCAAATAATTTATATTATAAGATAAGGCAAGCATTTGTAGTTTTGTTGCCTGTAAAATCTGTTGGAGTGATGGGGGATAACAGAACATATGAATATACAGCTGTTATTCGATGTGTTAATACTTTAGACTTTATGACTGCTAATTGGGTTGAATTACCTTATGATTTTTTAAGAAAAGTTTCTTCAAGAATAATTAATGAAGTCAGAGGTATAAATAGAGTTTGTTATGACATTTCTTCTAAGCCCCCAGCGACAATAGAGTGGGAATAATAAAAATAAGGAGAAGTGATTGATAGAGAAAATAGTAAAAGAAGCTTTGACTTTTGATGATGTTTCTTTAATTCCTAGAAAATCATCTGTATTACCCAGTGATGTTGATTTAAAAACAAAGTTAACAAAGAATATATCTTTAAATATACCTTTTTTAAGCTCAGCCATGGATACGGTTACAGAAAGCCGAATGGCAATAGCTATGGCTAAAGAGGGTGGAATAGGAATTATACATAAAAATCTCACCATTGAAGCTCAAAGAAAAGAAGTAGAAATAGTAAAGGTTTATCACCGGACCGGAATTATAAAAAATCCTATCACTATTGATGAGAATGCAAATGTACAGGAAGCTAAGATATTGATTGCAAATCATAAGATCTCTGCATTGCCTGTTACAGATAAAACAGGTAAAATATTAGGTCTAGTAACTAATAGGGACATAAAATATATTACAGATAATAATGTTCCTGTAATAAATGCAATGACAAAAAAATTAATTACAGCAAAAGAAGATATAACGTTAACAGAAGCTAAAGAAATATTATTTAGACATAAGATAGAAAAGCTACTTATTGTTGATGAGGCAAACAATTTAAGGGGATTAATAACCTGTAAAGACATAGATCATGTGGAGCATCAAGAGTATTTTCCTAATGCATGCAAAGATGTGAAAAATAGGCTAAGAGTAGGAGCAGCTGTTTCTATTGATGTTGATACTTTAGAGCGTGTTGAAGAATTAGTCAAAGCGGATGTTGATGTAATTGCTATTGATTCTGCACATGGACATTCTACAAGAGTAATTGAGCTTGTAAGGAAAATTAAAAATAAGTATCCAAATTTGGATGTTATTGCAGGTAATATAGTAACTAAGGAAGCAGCCCTTGATTTACTTGATGTAGGAGCAGACTGTTTGAAGGTTGGAATAGGTCCAGGAAGCATATGTACAACAAGAATAGTTGCAGGAGTTGGAGTACCGCAGGTAACTGCAATTCATGATGTTTTTGAGGCTTGTAAACATACAAATACTTGTATTATAGCAGATGGTGGAATTAGATTTTCAGGAGATATAGTTAAAGCAATTGCAGCTGGAGCTGATAGTGTGATGATGGGAAATCTCTTTGCTGGTGCTCATGAATCTCCTTCAGAGGAAATAATTTATAATGGAAAAAAATTTAAAGTTTATGTCGGTATGGGATCTCTTTCTGCTATGGCTAGAGGCTCCAAATCAAGATATTTCCAATTTGAAAATAAAGAATCCCCTGGAAAATTGATTCCTGAAGGCATTGAAGGAATGGTTCCTTATGTTGGGAAATTAAAAGACATTATATTTCAATTAAAGGGAGGTTTAATGTCTGGGATGGGTTACTTGGGAGTAGGAACAATATTAGAATTAAAGACAAACGCTAAATTTGTAAAAATAAGCTCTGCTTCTTTAAGAGAATCTCATACACATGATGTTTTTGAAAATAACAAATAATATAGTTTAATTATATTTAAGTTAAGAATGCTAAAGTTTTATGGTATTTCTGGTATTAAGAGGAAGAGGATAGTGTTTTTCAAGTTCATCTTTATTTTGATATTTTATTCCTATAGCTGCTGCAATTTTTGTAATAATTTTTTGTGATATGGGATTAGATTTTTTATAGCTATTGACTGGGATGATAAATTGCTATTTTTAGTAAGTATGTAAGATTTTAAGGTTTAGCAATTGGAATGATATTTAAGTTTAATTATTAGTACTTATTCAATTGTTAAGCATATGTAAATATCATATTGAAAGTATTTAAACGAGCTATGATACTTAGTGTTGATATAAATTGTTTTTCTCCTTAAATAAGAAATACAAGATTTTTAAGTGTTAGATATGCTGTTTGGTTTGCATTTTTATCTTTAGCAGTATTGATGAACTTATATGATTTGTTAAATAGATATTTAATATGTTTGATTTCTTTTAAGAAATATAGTTTTTGTGTAATTATTTGATATAACATTTTGATATTGCCTTTAATTTAGATAAATATGTGTAAAGTTTATTTATTAATTTTGGGTATACATGTTAATCAAAATTAATAAGCAATAACATTAATTAATTGAATAACCGTTTTATATGTATGAAGATTTACATTTACTTTAATTTGGGATAAGTCTTAAGAGTATAGATTGAAGTCATATTTTTTTTAAGTATCATTCTTGATTTTAGGTAATTTTTATCTCTTTTTGTGATCTTAAAAAATTAGGGCTTTTTATTGGTTGGACATAACCTATTACAGATATGAGAGAAAACTAAAATATGATATAGCAAT
The DNA here is from genome assembly GCF_023035875.1 of Borrelia puertoricensis. NCBI lineage: Bacteria > Pseudomonadati > Spirochaetota > Spirochaetia > Spirochaetales > Borreliaceae > Borrelia > Borrelia puertoricensis. The sequence continues at coordinate 5,114 of NZ_CP075399.1, read as the reverse complement.
ATTTATTATAGATTTATGGCTTGAGATGGGATGATAGTAACTGATGAGGAAACGGTTCCGGGAACAATGATCGAATTCATCATAGAATTTATTGCAGTATCCGGTGTAATGAAGATAGCATTGATAGAAGGATTGCTTTTTAATTAAGTTTTAATGTGTGTAGGTGTGAGGTTCTATTATGGTACAATAATTGTTTTACAATATATATTTATTATATAACTATTGATTGGTTTTGATGAAGGTTACAAGACGTATTCTATTAAAAAGTTGTAACTTTTTTCAGTAAATTGTTTGGTGAGAAACTTAGAAAGATTATAGACTTTCCATGCAAAAATATTTAAGTACTAAATTATGCTTGAATTACTGTAGAAAAGATTTCAGAAAGGCAATTTCAAATATTGAGAGATAGATTGACGGTGCAAGAAGATGCTAAGATCCTTTTATCAGATTAAGTAAACTAATACTTAAGAAGAGTAATTAAGCCTTAGATGTTAATTCTAGGGCTTCTTGTTTTAATTTATGTAGGTAAAAAATGTTAAAAATTAATATTTAAGAATTAATCTTTAAGGTAAGTTTGTGGTGAACGTTTGGAGATTAGATAGTATTAATATAATATAATTATATTAGGTTTTATATGGTAATAATTTCATTTAAGCTTAAAAAGGAGATATTTAATGATTAAGGAAGTATGTCATAATGTTTTATTAATTTTATTGCTAGTTGTAAGTTGTGGTTTGAAATCTTTAGACAAACCCCAGGGGGATTTACATGGAACTATCCATGGTAATGGTTTTGGAATAAAACCAAGGCATAGTCTTGATGAATTGCTAAATCCATCTGGAATATTGAGTAAAGAACAAGCAGCAGTGCGGACTATACGAAGTATAGTCACTAATCCTAATATTGGTAGTGGTAAAAATTACAGGACGTATACTGATTCTGAGTTTTCTAGTTTGTTAAATAATTTAGGTATTGCTAAGGTTGAGGAAATGATAACAGTTTATTTAGAGATTCAAAAAAAGCAAGAAGAGGCTGTGGTATCTGTCAAGGATATTCATGTGGATCCATTTTCAGGGAATCTTCTAGTGAGGTTAGATAATTACAAAAAAGACTATCAGGTGCATTTAAAAGGGTTATTTAATGAGTTAATTCATAATGATGTGTATGTTAATGTTATAGGTGATGATTATGTTACTAAGTTTATTGAGGTTATAGATGATGCTAAATCCCTTAAAGAGATTGCAAAGTTTTTAGCAGATAAAGAAGGTGTTCCTATGGATGAATCGTCAGTAATGCGGTATATATCAGCTGCAGTGACGAATCCTGTGATTGGTAAGAGAGAAGGTTACAAGACTTATGAGAGTCCTGAGGAAATTTTTCTCTTGTTAGGTAAGTTAGGTTTTGATAAGCTTAAACAAATTGCAGGAGTTCATTTAAATTCTGTTAAGGCACAATCAGAAGCTTTAGATGCTATAGATGCTATAGATGTTATTAGATATAAACATTTAAAACAGCAGGTACAAAAAAAAATTCGATACTTTTAATGCTGCTTACTCATTGCATATTAAAGAGGCGTTTAGTAAGTCTTCTCTTGATAATATTTATAGAGCAGCTATTGTAAATGTTAATTACGATGCTGAGTTTAATCTTATTAAAAATGAGGCAACTGTTCCTGCAAATCCTTAATAATAGGTAAGCCTTAGGTTAAAATCTAAGGCTTTGGTTTTTAATTTATTTAATTTTAATTTAGACATGTAAAATATTAATCATTTTCATTAGTATATTTTATTTAATATTTGTCTTTATTTGTAGTACTATGATTATAGTAACATATTCTATTACAATAGACATTATTTATTGCTCTTCTTATAATATGTTAATTGTTGTTTACCTTGTCTTAAATGAGGTTTTGTTATGTGTGAAGTAATCGATGAAGTTTTTTCTAAAAAAATGCTTGATATGCTTAATATGGGCAAACTTAAAACTTTAAGCATATCTGTTAATAATTTTCCCGATGAGAGTCATGGTAGTATTTTAAGTATTTCTAATAATTCTGTTAAATTAAAGTTTAAGAAGGAACTTGTTGAACATAATTTGAAAAAATATATTGATGATTTTACAAAATTTTCAGGATCATCAGAAAATAATTTTTATGTTTTTACTGGTGATGATCTGGAGAGACTAGGATTATTGCTTTATCCTTATCTCTCATTTGGTATTTTAAATGGTGGTTCTGCGACTAGTTATTTTGATATACTGAAAAATAACGATTTTAATGAGGAATTGTATTCTTTATATGCAGATAAAATATTTGAAGCTAGGAGGTTGTTTGGGCATTTGCCAAAGGGAATAACACCTGCATATGTTAATAGTGATGGTAGTTATGGATTTTCATTTTTAGCATTAAAAATGCGACATCTTTTAGTTCTTTCTAAGAGATATTGTGAGCTTTATGGTGAGAGTATTAAGCCTTCGATTTTTCAGATGACAAGTTTTAGGACTTATAAACCGATTTTTAATTTTTTAGATAATATTTTTGATGATAATTTGATTAAAGATTTAAATTCTTGTGGTTTGCAAAGTTCAGATATTTTGACAGCGATTCAGCCTTTGGTGTATTGTTATAATAAATTAGATGATGGTCAATATGAATATTTTAGCTATTGTACTAATGGCAAGAGAACTTTTTTGGCTTTACCCGCTGGTCATGGACAAAATTTTAAAGTTTTAAGAGATATTTATTTTAAACTTTATAATTTTGGAAAAAAATTTGTGTATATTGGTAATGTTGATAATATTGGTTTTACTGTTAATTTATGTACTCTTGCAATAATGGCTATCACTAATAGTTCTTCTGGTTTTGAATTTAGTGTTAAAACACCACTAGATACAAAAGGTGGGGTTTTAGTCTTGGATGATGATAATCATTTAACTTGTGTTGATATTGGTAGTGTTATTTCTAAAGAAGCTGTCTTTGAAGCTGAATGTAGAGGTGATAGGATTTTGTTTAATTGTGCTACAGGTCTTTTTAATTTAGAATATTTGATAGAAAATATAGATAGAATAATATCAGATATGCCTATGAGAATTATTGAACAGGATAAAGAGTTTGGTAGATATACTGCAATTGAGCAAATAACTTGGGAAGCTATAAGAATAGTAAATAACCCATTAATTTTTGAGGTCAATAGAGAAGAGAGGTTTTTGCCCGCAAAATTATTTATTGATACTCTTATTATGAGTAATTACATGAATGATAAATTTATGGGCAATATTTCTGATATTGCTAGATATTTAAATAATGCTCTTAATAATTCATTGAAGAATAAATATGATTTGGTATTTAGGAGAGGTAAGTGGGATGTTTAAATTTGTGTTATTTGGCCTTTTATTGTCTAGTTTGATTTTACTAGGGTCCATTCCTGATATAGATTATGATTATTTTGAAAATGATAAATTTGATCTTGTAGATATTGATGAATTTTTAGGAAGAGTTAATGTTAAGAACTTTTTGAGGGAACGTTGTTTTTTTATTGGCATTAGGAATGTTGCTAATCCTAGTGCTGTGCAAGCACTAAGTAAAGAAGAACTTGATAAAATAAGAGAGATAAATCCAGTAGGAATTATTTTATTTAGAGAGAATTTTAAGGATGCACAACAAACCAAAGAGTTGATTAAAGAGATACAGAGACATCTTGGTTCTGATATATTGATTGCTGTTGATGAAGAAGGAGGACTGGTTAGTAGAGCTAGTGAGAATAAAAAATTGGGAGTTTATAATTTTCCTGCTATGGAATCTGTTGGGAAGACTGGAGATTCTCAGCTTGCATATAAGATTGGAGAAATTCTTGGTAAACAGCTTAGACGACTTGGTATCAATGTAAATATGGCACCTGTAGCAGATGCTAAATTTGCTCCAAATAGCCCCTTAGGTAGCAGAACTTTTGGGTATTTATCTTATAATATTGGTCTTATGGTAGAGGCATTTATTGATGGGATACAAAGGGAAGGTGTTTTTGCTGTAGTTAAACACTTTCCTGGACTTGGAGGCACAAAAGTAGATACCCATAAAGATTTGGCCTTATTACCTTATAGTAAAAATTTTTTAATGGTAAATAATTTTATACCATTTCTTTTTGGAAAGGAAGCAAAATTTATTATGCTTGGGCATGTACTTGTTCCTAAGATTTCTGGAGATGTAAGTAGTATGTCAAAAGATATTGTAGATATTATAAGACATAATCTGAATATCTTTAGTATTATCATGACAGATGCGTATGATATGGGGGCAATTGTAAATAATTTTAGTTTGAGGCATGCGATTAAGAAATCATTAAATTCAGGTATTGATGTTGTGCTTATTCCAGAAGGGTTTAAGAAACTTAATTTAGAAGAATGAATATTCTTAGTTTTGTTAAAAGGAAATGCTTATTAAAAATGGTCAGTATTGTTATAATTAGATAGGAAATGTAATAGCTATATCGACTAAAAAATACTCACGTAGAGAAGAAGAAAATATAGAGAGGATAGAGAATAAATTAGTAATTGGAATGCTAAGTTTAATAGAGACAAAAGGCAATGCAGGGAAAAGGAAAGCAGAAATATTGTTACCAGTAATAATGGAAGCTCTAAGAGCTATAGGTAATTGAGTACCTACTAAGATATTGATAATAAAAGAATATATGTGTATTTGATATTTCAGTATATAAAGAGAAATAGATAGAGTAAAATAGACACTTGAGAATAAAGTTGGATCGTGGGGATAAAAGTGAATGGGGATGATATTGAAATCAATCCATTCATTGTAAGTCATGGTTATTCCAATGAAAGCGTAATATTTGTGATGTTGATTATAAGGAGTTAAATTTATATAATTGTGTTGAACGATACCTATTTGTAGTGGTTTTATATTTTCATTATTAAATTTTTCACTCCATGCATGGGTATATATTATTAATAAGTGTAGTGATATAAGAATTGAATTTTTCATTGTGTGTGTAAGAAATTGTAACATGTTCTTAAGGAATAAAAAATGGTTTTTACTTGTTTGTATTGTATGAGATGGGGGAAGGAGGTAATAATAACAATATATGTTATACTAATAAAAATTAAAT